>NZ_JBHXKA010000238.1:0-6003 GCF_042722885.1 Streptomyces sp. NPDC058401 | reverse complement strand
ATCCAGCCCCTCCGGCGTTTGAGGAGCGGGGGTCCGGGGGCGGAGCCCCCGAAGGGGTCCGGGGCGGAGCCCCGGTTTCGGGAAGGGGCGGGGTGGGGGAAAGCCCCGCAGGGCCCACCATCCCGGACCCGCATGCCCCGGCTGCGCCGGACCCGGCGCCGCCCACCCGCCGGGTGCCGCTCGGCACCATCGTCGGGGCCCGCAGCGGCGACAAGGGCGGGGACGCCAACGTCGGGGTGTGGGCCGAGAGCGCCCCCGCCTGGGAGTGGCTCCACCACACGCTCACCGTCGACGCCTTCAAGGAGCTCCTCCCCGAAACCGCCCCCCTGGAGGTGACCCGCCACGCACTCCCCAACCTCCGCTCCCTCAACTTCACCATCACCCGGATCCTCGGCGCCGGCGTAGCCTCCGGCCACCGCTTCGACCCCCAGGCCAAGGCCCTGGGCGAATGGCTCCGCTCCCGCCACGTGGACATCCCCACAGCCCTACTGCAACCACCGGCGGAGCCTCCCGCAGCCCTGCCGGGGCCGCCGGTGGAGCCCTCCGCAGCCCCGCCGGGGCCACCCGCGGTGCACCCCGCAGCACCGCTGCAACCGCCCGCGCAGGGCCCCGTAGCCCAGGCGTCGCCACCCGCGCAGCCCCCCGTACCGACCACCGCCCCGGAGGGGACCCCGTGACCCGCCTCAAGAGCGCCGTCGACCCGCTCGCCCAAGAGCACGCGCAGGCCCGTACCGCCGCCCTGGAGCGCCTCGCCGAGCTCGATGCCGCGCACGCCGTGGCCCTCGCCGGGGGCGGCGAGAAGTACACCGCCCGCCACAGGACCCGCGGCAAGCTCCTCGCCCGGGAGCGCGTGGAGCTGCTCCTCGATCCGGACACCCCGTTCCTGGAGCTGTCCCCGCTGGCCGCCTGGGGCAGCGACTACCCGGTCGGCGGCTCCATGGTGACCGGCATCGGTACCGTCGAGGGCGTCGAGTGCCTGGTCACCGCCAACGACCCCACGGTCCGAGGCGGCGCCTCCAACCCCTGGACGCTCAAGAAGGCCCTGCGGGCCAACGAGATCGCCCGCCAGAACCGACTGCCCTGCATCAGCCTCGTCGAGTCCGGCGGCGCCGATCTCCCCTCCCAGAAGGAGATCTTCATCCCGGGCGGCGCCATCTTCCGCGACCTCACCCGGCTCTCGGCCGACGGAATCCCCACCGTCGCCGTGGTCTTCGGCAACTCCACCGCCGGAGGCGCGTACATCCCCGGCATGTCCGACCACACCATCATGATCAAGGACCGCTCCAAGGTGTTCCTGGGAGGCCCGCCGCTCGTCAAGATGGCCACCGGCGAGGAGAGCGACGACGAGTCCCTCGGCGGAGCCGACATGCACGCCCGGACCTCCGGCCTCGCCGACTACTACGCCCTCGACGAGCACGACGCCATCCGCCAGGCCCGCCGCGTCGTGGCCCGCTTCAACCACCGCAAGGCCGTGCCCGATCCGGTACGCGCCGAGGAACCCCTCCACGACCCGGAGGAGCTCCTCGGGATCGTCCCGGCCGACCTCAAGACCCCCTTCGACCCGCGCGAGGTCATCGCCCGGATCGTCGACGCCTCCGACTTCGACGAGTTCAAGCCGCTCTACGGCACCAGCCTCGTCACCGGCTGGGCCAGCCTCCACGGCTACCCGGTCGGCATCCTCGCCAACGCCCAAGGGGTGCTGTTCAGCGCGGAATCGCAGAAGGCGGCCCAGTTCATCCAGCTCGCCAACCAGCGCGACATCCCGCTCCTCTTCCTCCACAACACCACCGGCTACATGGTCGGCAAGGAGTACGAGCAGGGCGGCATCATCAAACACGGCTCGATGATGATCAACGCGGTCTCGAACTCGAAGGTCCCCCACCTCTCCGTCCTGATCGGCGCCAGCTACGGCGCCGGCCACTACGGCATGTGCGGCCGCGCCTACGAGCCCCGCTTCCTCTTCGCCTGGCCCAGCGCCAAGTCCGCCGTCATGGGCCCCGCCCAGCTCGCCGGCGTCCTCTCCATCGTCTCCCGGCAGTCGGCCGCGGCGAAGGGGCACACGTACGACGCCAAAGACGAGGAGGCCGACGCCGGCATGCGCGCCTTCGTGGAGGCGCAGATCGAGTCCGAGTCCCTGCCGATGTTCCTGTCCGGGCGGCTGTACGACGACGGGGTCATCGACCCCCGCGACACCCGCACCGTCCTCGGCCTGTGCCTCTCGGCCGTCCACAACGCCCCCGTCGAGGGCGCCCGTGGCGGCTTCGGCGTCTTCCGGATGTGAGCCCGCACATGACCACGACCCCGCCCACCCCCCTGACCTCGCTCCTCGTCGCCAACCGCGGCGAGATCGCCGTCCGCGTGTTCCGCACGGCCCGCACCCTGGGCCTGGCCACCGTCGCCGTCCACTCCGACCCCGACGCCGACGCCCTGCACGTCCGCACGGCCGACGCGGCCGTCCGGCTGCCCGGAGCGGCCCCCGCCGACACCTACCTGCGCGGCGACCTGGTCATCGGCGCCGCCCTCGCGGCGGGCGCCGACGCCGTCCACCCCGGTTACGGGTTCCTCTCCGAGAACGCCGACTTCGCCCGCGCCGTCCGCGCCGCCGGGCTCACCTGGGTCGGCCCGCCGCCCGAGGCCATGGAGGCCATGGCCTCCAAGACCCGGGCCAAGGAGCTGATGCGCGCCGCCGGGGTTCCGCTGCTCGACCCCGTCGACCCGCACGCTGCCACCTCCGCCGACCTCCCGCTGCTCCTCAAGGCCGCCGCGGGCGGCGGCGGCCGCGGGATGCGGGTGGTCCGCGACCTGGACACCCTCAAGGAATCCCTGGAGGCCGCCTCCGCCGAGGCCCTGTCCGCCTTCGGCGACGGAGAGGTCTTCGCCGAGCCCTACGTGGAGCGCGGCCGCCACGTCGAGGTGCAGATCCTCGCCGACTCCCACGGCACCGTCTGGGCGCTCGGCACCCGCGACTGCTCCCTCCAGCGGCGCCACCAGAAGGTCATCGAGGAAGCCCCCGCGCCCGGCCTCCCCGAGGCCCTGCGCACCACCCTCCACGAGGCCGCCGTGGCCGCCGCCCGCGCGGTCTCGTACGAGGGTGCGGGCACGGTGGAGTTCCTGGTCACCGCCGAGGGCCGCCCGTACTTCCTGGAGATGAACACCCGCCTCCAGGTGGAACACCCCGTCACCGAAGAGGTCTTCGGGATCGACCTCGTCGCCCTGCAACTGCGCATCGCCGAGGGCGCCGCGCTGCCCCTGCAACCTCCCACGCCCGCCGGACACGCCGTCGAGGCCCGCCTCTACGCCGAGGACCCGGCCGCCGACTGGCGTCCGCAGACCGGCGTCCTGCACACCCTCGACGTCCCCGCCACGGTCCGCGTGGACACCGGTTTCACCGACGGGGACACCGTCTCCGTCCATTACGACGCCATGCTGGCCAAGGTCGTCGCCCATGCCCCGACCCGCGCCGAGGCGGTCCGCGCCCTGGCCCATGCCCTCGCCGGGGCCCGGATCCACGGGCTGACCACCAACCGGGAACTCCTCGTACGGTCCCTGCGGCACCCGGAGTTCGCGGCGGCGCGGCTCGACACCGGGTTCTACGAGCGCCACCTGCCGGCCCTCACCGACACCGCCCCCGACGACCGGGCCCCCGTGCTCTGCGCGCTCGCCGCCGCCCTCGCCGAGGCCGCCCCCGACCCGGAGGCCCCGCTCGCCGCCCGCCTCGGCGGCTGGCGCAACCTCCGCTCCCAGCCGCAGACCCGCCGCTACACGGCCGCCGGGGCCGCCGAGTACGAAATCCGCTACCACCCGGCCCGCAGCGGACCCCCGGAACTCCTGGACCACCTCGGTGTGCGCGTCCTGTCCGCCGCGCGGCACGCGGTGACCCTCGAAGTGGACGGGGTCCGGCGGCTGTTCCACGTGAAACATAAATCGAACACGGTGTACGTGGACTCCGTGCTCGGCGCCCACGCCCTGACGGCCGTCCCCCGGTTCGAGGACCCCCAGGACCGCACCGAACCGGGCTCCCTGCTCGCCCCCATGCCCGGCACCGTCGTCCGGGTCGCCGAGGGCCTCGCCCCCGGCAGCCCCGTCACCGCCGGGCAGCCCCTGCTCTGGCTGGAGGCCATGAAGATGGAGCACCGCATCCTCGCCCCCGCCTCCGGCACGCTCACCGCGCTCCACGCCGTCACCGGCCAACAGGTCGAATTCGGCGCCCTGCTCGCCGTAGTCCAGGAGGAAGCATGAGCTCCACCCCCGGCACCCCGACCCTCGGCACCCCGACCCTCGGCACCCCGACCCTCGAAACCGAAGAGCACCAGGCCCTGCGCGCGGCGGTCGCCGCCCTCGGCCGCAAGTACGGGCGCGAGTACCTCGCCCGCATCGCCCGGGAGGGCGGCCACCCCGACGAACTGTGGGCGGACGCCGCCAAACTGGGCTACCTCGGAGTCAACCTCCCCGAGGAGTACGGCGGCGGGGGCGGCGGCATCGCCGAACTGTCCATCGTCCTCGAAGAACTCGGCGCCGCGGGCTGCCCGCTCCTCATGATGGTCGTCTCGCCCGCCATCTGCGGCACGGTCATCGCCCGCTTCGGCACCGAGGAGCAGAAGCGGGCCTGGCTACCCGGCCTCGCCGACGGCACCCGCACCATGGCCTTCGGCATCACCGAACCCGACGCCGGCTCCAACTCCCACCGCATCACCACCACCGCCCGCCGCGACGGCGACGACTGGCTCCTCACCGGCCGCAAGGTCTTCATCTCCGGCGTGGACATCGCCGACGCCACCCTCATAGTGGGCCGCACCGAAGACGCCCGGACGGGCAGCCTCAAACCCTGCCTGTTCATCGTCCCCCGAGAGACCCCCGGCTTCGCCCACACCCCCATCGACATGGAACTCCAGGCGGCGGAGAAGCAGTTCGAGCTGGTCCTGGACGACGTACGCCTCCCCTCCTCCGCGCTGGTCGGCGACGAGGACGCGGGCCTCCTCCAGCTCTTCGCCGGCCTCAACCCCGAACGCGTCATGACCGCCGCCTTCGCCATCGGCATGGGCCGCTACGCCCTCGCCCGGGCCGTCGACTACGCGAAGACCCGCCAGGTCTGGAAGGCCCCCATCGGCGCCCACCAGGCCATAGCGCACCCCCTGGCAGCCGCCCACATCGACCTCGAACTGGCCCGCCTGATGATGCAGAAGGCTGCCCGCCTGTACGACGCCGGAGACGACATGGCCGCGGGGGAGGCGGCGAACATGGCGAAGTACGCGGCGGGGGAGGCGTGCGTCCGTGCGGTGGACCAGTCCGTCCACACCCTCGGCGGCAACGGCCTCACCCGCGAATACGGCCTGGCCGCACTGATCGTCGCCTCCCGGGTGGCCCGGATAGCCCCGGTCAGCCGCGAGATGATCCTCAACTACATCTCCCACCAAACCCTGGGCCTCCCCAAGTCCTACTGACCCCCCTGCCCGTCGCTGCGCGACTGCTGCCCCCCGCCCTGCCGCTGCGCGGCTGCACCCCCGGCTACCGCTGCGCGGCTCCGAGTCCCGACACGCCCTTCCCCCGCTCCCCGAATCTCCGCCCCGGCCCCGGGCCGGGCCGTAGCTGGCCCCGGCCAGCCTGGCCCGGACCCGACCCCGGACCCGACCCCGGACCCGACCCCGGACCCGACCCCGGACCCGACCCGGCTTGGCCGGACCTGGCGTGGTCGGGTGCGGCTGGGTTGGCCCTGCGGGGCGAGGTCCCCTACCCACCCTTCCACCGTTCCCCGGGCTCCGCCCGGACCCCTGCCGGGTGCGGCACCGTCGCCGGGGGCCAGCCCCCGGACCCCCGCTCCTCAAACGCCGGAGGGGCTGGATTTCGGGTCACCGAGCAGCGTGCGCCGCGCGCACGGGCGAGCCGGGGCCGGCCAAATCCAGCCTCGCCGGCGTTTGAGGCGCGGGGTCTGGGGCGGAGCCCCAGGGGGTCCGGGCGCAGCCCCGGAACCCTCCGCCTCCCGTGCCGCGTTTTTGTTGCCCGTGC
>NZ_JBHXKA010000237.1:0-6057 GCF_042722885.1 Streptomyces sp. NPDC058401 | reverse complement strand
GCTACGAGCGGGTGCTGGCGGCCGACCGCGACCCGGGCCGGGGTACGGAGGGGCGCCTGGAGTCCCCCCGACCGGCCCGGGTAGTCCAGCCGGACTACCCGGGCCGGTCGGGGTGGCCCGGGCGGCCCCGGTGGTGCTCAGAGCGTGGGCACCGCGTCCGACAGGGACAGGGTGTGGATGCGGTCGGCGGCGCCCGGGCGGGCGTAGTACCAGCCCTGGGCCGTGTCGCAGCCGAGGGCTCGGAGCTGGGCGGCCTGGGCGCCGGTCTCCACGCCCTCGACGGTGACGGCGAGTTCGAGGCTGTGGGCCAGCGCGACTATGCCCTCCACGATCTTGACGTCGACCGGGTTGGCCGGGTGCTGCTGCATGCCCTTGGTGAAGGAGCGGTCCAACTTCAGAACGCTGACGGGCAGGCGGCGCAGGTTGGCCAGGTTCGAGTAGCCGGTGCCGAAGTCGTCGAGGGCGATGTCGACGCCCAGGGCGGCGAGGCGGCGCAGCGGTTCGAGGAGTTCGTCGTCGGCGCCGATGAGGGCCGACTCGGTGACCTCCAGGCACAGCGTGCCCGGCGACAGGCCCGAGGACTCCAGCACGCGGATCGTGTCGGCGACCAGGCCGGGATGGTGCAGCTGGGTCGGTGAGAGGTTGACGTTGATCCGCAGGGTGGCGCCGCCCTGCTGGTGCTGCCAGGCGCGGGCCTGGCGGACGGACTCCTCCAGGACCCAGCGGCCGAGCGGCACGATCAGTCCGGTGCGCTCCGCGAGCGGAATGAACCGGTCCGGGCCGAGCACCCCGTGCTGCGGGTGCGACCAGCGCACCAGCGCCTCGGCGCCGTGCACGCTGCCGTCGTGCATGTGGACCAGCGGCTGGTACTCGATGAAGAACTCGCCGCGTTCCAGGGCGGCCGGCAGGGCATTGGTCAGCCCGTGCCGGGTGATGGCACGCGCGTCGGCGGCGGCGTCGGCGAACTCGAAGCGGTTGCCGCCGGCCGCCTTGGCCCGGTACATGGTGATGTCGGCGCTGCGCAGCACCTCCGCGGGGGTCCGCTCGCGGGCCGGGCCCTCGACGATGCCGATGCTGCCCCGGACCGTCAGCTCGCGCCCCTCGAGCCGGATGGGGACGGAGAGGGCGGAGAGGATCCGTACGGCCAGTTCGGTGGCCTTCTCCTCGGTGTCGGGGCCGGTGGTCAGCGCCACGAACTCGTCGCCGCCGAGCCGTGCCACCACCTCGCCCGGGCCCGTCGCGCAGCTCTGCAGGCGGTCGGCGACCTCCACCAGCAGCCGGTCGCCGGCCGAGTGGCCGAGGCTGTCGTTGACCGCTTTGAAGCCGTCGAGATCGAGGTAGCACAGGCCGAAGCGCGAACCGCCGGCCCCGCTCAGGGCCTTCTCCAGGCGCTCGAAGAAGAGCGTGCGGTTGGGCAGGCCGGTCAGGGCGTCGTGGGTGGCCTCGTAGCGCAGGCGCAGGTTCAGCAGGCGGCGCTCGGTGGTGTCCTCCATGAGGGCCAGCTGGTACTGCGGCACGCCCTCGGCGTCGCGCAGCAGCGAGACCGTCAGGTTGGTCCACAGCACGGTCCCGTCGTGCCGGTAGTACGGCTTCTCGACGCGGTAGCTCTCGCGTTCGCCGCGCACGAGCTCCCCGTACATCCGCCACACGTGCGGGGTGTCGTCGGGATGGCTCCATTCGCTGATGTTGCGGCCGCGCACGTGCCCGTCCATGCCGCCGAACATCTGCAGCAGCGCGTCGTTGATCTCCAGGACGTTGCCCGCCAGATCGGCGATGCCGATCCCGATGGCCGCGCCCTCGAAGACCGCCCGGAAGCGGGCCTCGCTGGCGTGCAGCGCCTGCTGGGCGTCGGCGCGGGCGGTCAGCGCGGAGCGGGCAATGGCCTCCTGCTCCTTGAGGGTGCGCTCGCGCAGGGCGCGGGCGAATCCGGCCGCGATCCCGTGCTGGAGCCTGGCGCAGCGGGACCGGTACTCCTCGGTCCCCTCGACGCTCTCGGCGTCGGGGCCGTCCGGACCGCAGTACAGCACCAGGTAGGACTCGACGACGCCGAGCGTGCCGGCCAGCGCCTCCGGGTCGGTGCAGTGGACCGCGACGAGCTCCTCCCCGACCCGCTGGCCGGCGGAGGAGTCGAAGGGGCGGGCGCGCAGGGCCTCGACGAGGGTGCGGGTGAGCGGTACGAGGTGGCGTTCGAACTCGCCGCGGGTGAGCGAGGTCGCGGTGACCGGGAAGATCGCCCTGCCCCAGATGGTCGCGAACCGCCCGATCCGGTCCTCCAGACCGCCCTGCGGCGCGGCCGGGTCGTCCGCCGTCTGCGTCGGCAGTCTCACGCCTTGCGTCCCACACCTGCGAAGCCCGAGAAGGCGTAGGGGTCTTCGCCCGGGCCCTCGCCCTCGCCCTCGTCCTCGGAACCGCCCGTCGTATCGGGCCGCCAGTCGGGCATGGACACCAGTCCGGGCTCGATCAGCCCGAAGCCGTCGAAGAAGCGCCGGATCTGCTCGGCGTCGCGCATGACGAGCGGGTTGCGGATCTCGCGGTAGACGCCGACGGTTCCGCTCGCGACCTCTTCCGAGAGCGGGATCCCCTCGTACGAGGCGTGCGTGAGGATCAGCAGGCTGCCGGGGGCCAGGGCTTCGCACAGCTGGGTGACGGCGGCGTAGGGCTCGTCCGAGTCCTCCAGGAAGTGCAGGACGGCGACCAGCATCAGGGCGACCGGGCGGCTCAGGTCGAGCCCCTGCGCGACCTCGGGGGCGCTCAGGATGTCCTGGGGCTTGCGCAGGTCGGCGGCGACGACGCCGGTCCGCTCGGTGCCGGCCAGGACGGCCTGGCTGTGGGCGACGGCCACCGGGTCGTGGTCGACGTAGACCACGCGCGCCTCGGGGCTGGCGGCCTGGGCGATCTCGTGGACGTTGCCGAAGGTGGGGATGCCGGAGCCGATGTCGAGGAACTGGGTCACGCCCTCGGCAACGGCGTACCGGACGGCCCGGCGCATGAATGCCCGGTTCGCCTGCATGATCTTGGGCAGGCCCGGCATGAATTCCATGGCCCGACGGGCCGCCTGCCTGTCGACCTCGAAATTGTGGGAGCCGCCCAGATAGTAATCGTAGATACGGGACACGCTGGGCACCGATATGTCGATGCCTGGCGGGGCCCAGGAGGGGCGCTCCATCGGGGTCTCCAAGCCTTGGTCCTGCAGTGGTCCGGACGGATCGGACTCCTGTCCGAGCCGAATGTACTGATCATTGCCCAACGGAGCGAGCGAAAGCGGAAATTGGCGATCCGTTCTTCGTCACATGTCAAAGGCCGAACGGTCGGCCGTCGGAGAATGACCGAAACCGACAAATACCTTTTGGGAAAAGGTCGGTGAACGATCGGACACGACGCGAATCTGGCTCAAACCTCCGTAGCCAAAGCCTCACCCGTTCAGGCGAACCATGGGGAACCTTCCCGCGCGCGGGCGCGCGCGACCCCATGCTCCCCGGGTGAAAAGAGCCTCTTCCAGGCGCCTGCTCGCCGTACCGGTCCTCCTGTGGGCGGCCCTGTCCGCGACACCGGCCATGGCCGATAGCAGCGCATACGCGACGATCGACGTCGGCGACGGAACGGGCGCCGTCCGGCAGGCCGTATCCGCCGTCGGCGCCGCGACCGCGGGCATCCGAGGTGGCGGACGTCACGGTGACCAGGGCCGCCAGAGCGACCAGGGCAACCGGGGCGGACGGGGTGACCGCGGGAACCAGGGCGGTCCGGGCAACCACGGCGGCCCCGGTCACGGCAACGGCCCCGGCCCCGGTCACGGCCAGGGCGGACACGGTCACGGGCACGGGCACGGCGGCCACCACGGCCACCCGCCCTGCCCGCCGCCGCCTCCCCCGCCGTGCCCGCCCAAGCCCACCCCGAAACCCCCTCCGCCACCGCCCCCGAAGCCCACGCCCCCCGTCCCGACACCTCCCCCGCCCCCACCACCTCCGCCGCCGCCCGCTCCGAAGCCGGTCCCGAAACCCCCCGCACCGGCCCCGCCCCCCGCGCGTCCGGCGCCCGCTCCCCCGGCTCCCAAGCCGGCCCCGAAGCCGGTCCCGAAGCCCGTCGTCAAGCCCCCCGCACCGCCGGCGCCGGTCCGGGTGATCCCCGTGGCCGCGCCCAAGAAGCCGGTCGCGCGCCCCGCCTACCACGCGGCGGCCCGCAAGCCGGTGGAGCACCACATCTCACCGGTGACCTTCACCTTGATGACCGCGGCCCCCGCGGTGCTCGCGATCGTCGCGCTGCGCCCGCGCTAGAGCCGCCGCATTCCACCCCGTAATCGATTGGGAGTCATCTTGTCGGAATGGCTCGTCCTGTCCCTCGCGATGGCCGCGGCGTGTGCCGTGGTGCTGTCCATCGCCTTCTTCAATCAGCGCCGGATCGGCGAGGACGACGATCCCAGCGAGACCCCCGACGTCATCGAGTACATGACGATGATGATCGGCGTGATCTACGCGATCGTGCTGGGCCTGGCGATCGCCGGCGTCTGGGAGGGCCGCGGGGCCGCCCAGGAATACGTGCGCCAGGAATCGCAGGCCCTGCACGAGATCAGCGTCCGCTCCGAGGTCTACCCGGCGGACGTGCGCAAGAAGATCAGGTCCGACGTGGACGCCTACGTGACCTACGTCGTCGACACCGAATGGAAGGAGATGGCCGAGAACGGCGAGCTGACGGACCGCAGCGGGGAGCTGCTGGAACGTATCCGCCGCGATGTGACGGACTACGAACCGCAGACCGACCACGAGGGCCAGGCGTACCAGCCGCTCGTGGACCAAGTCGCCGTGGTCGACGACGCGCGCAACGCGCGCGGCCAGAGCGCCGGGGCCACCATGCCCGGGGTGGTCTGGTTCGGCCTGATCGCCGGGGCCCTGGTGACGGTGGGACTGATCTTCACCCTCCAGATCAGGCGCTCGTTCCGGGAACTGCTGCTGGCCGGGCTGTTCAGCGCGCTGATCGCGTTCCTGCTGTTCCTCATCTGGGACTTCGACGCACCCTTCGGCCGGGGCATCGCCGCCACCGCCGAGCCGTTCCTCTCCCAGTTCCCGCATCTGGGCCTGGGCGACTGACGCCGTGTCGCCCCCTGCCGGGCCCTGCGGCCCGGAAGGGGCAACCCGGGAACCCGGGAGCCCACTAAACCGGGGACGGGCCTCCCGTCCCCGGTTCGGCCTACGGCCATGCCCCATTCGCCCGGTCCTGATCGCGGGTCACCGCGCCCGGACCTAGCGTGGCGGACATCGAGGCGCACGACCCCCCACGTGCGGAAAACCGTTCCGCGGCTGCTCCTCGGGGATCCGGAGAATCAACCATGGGCGCGATACCCACCTCCCCCACAGCCCTGTTGGGCGCCGCCGCGGCAGGCGCGCTCCTCCTGTTCGGTGCGGCGGCCGCGCCCGCCGCGAGCGCGGCCGAGGTCGCGCCGATCACCTCCTTCGGTTTCGCCATCACCCCCTCGACGGTCGCCCCCGGCGGCCAGGTGGTGCTGTCCGTCACCGGCTGCAACGCCGCCTTCGCCACCGTCTCCTCCGGCATCTTCGACACCGTGAGCATCGACCGGGGCAAGACCGCACGGGTCACCGTGGACCGGGACGCGCGGCGCGGAGCCCAGTACTCCGTCTCCTTCACCTGCGCCGGCGAGACCGGTTCGGCCGACCTCACGATCACCGGCGGCACCGGCAAGCCCACGACGAGTTCCACCGTCGGCGCCCGCAGGAGCGCGAGCGCGGTCGCCGGTACGGGCACGGGGACCAGCGCCGGCACCGGTACGGGCGCTTCGCGCAGCGCCACCCTCGGCGTCCGAGGAGGCCTCGGCGGCAGCATCGCCGGGCTCGATCCCCTGGAACTCGGCGCCGGCGCGGGGCTCGTCCTCGGCGGGCTCGTCGGTCTCGGCTACGCCCTGCGCCGCAAGGACATCCGCCGCATCCACTGACCGCGCCCGAAACCCCCGGAAACGCCGGTCGCCCCGTGTCCTGGCCAGGACACCGGGGCGCCCGCCGGTGTGCGGGGCGCCCCGGGCGGGGGGGCGGGGGCGCCCCGGCGGCGGGA
>NZ_JBHXKA010000236.1:0-6194 GCF_042722885.1 Streptomyces sp. NPDC058401 | reverse complement strand
CCCAGGGGGTCCGGGCGCAGCCCGGGGCCCCGCTTTCAGCCCGTCCGGCGTTTGAGGACCGGGTCCGGGCTGGCCCGGGGAACGGTGGAAGGGCGGGTAGGGGACTTCGCCCCGCAGGGCGACCCAGCCGCACCCGCCCACCGGGCCCGCGCCGGGACGGCGGCCACCGCCGGACGGAGTCCGGCGCAGCGGCGCGAAGCCGGTAAGGCCCGTCAGGGCCGCACCGCGCGAGCGGAGCGTCAAGAAGGTGTGGCTCAGTGGCAGATGGCCAGTGCGTCCAAGGCCACCGCCCCCTGCCCCCGCGGCAACACCATCAGCGGGTTGATGTCCAGCTCCGACAGCTCGTCGCCCAGTTCCATCGCCATCCGCTGGACCCGGAGGATGACTTCCACGAGCGCGTCGACGTCCGCGGGCGGTGCCCCCCGTACGCCCTCCAGGAGGGCGTGCCCCCGGAGCTCCCCGAGCATGGCTCGGGCCTGGTCCTCCCCGAAGGGGGGTACTCGGACGGCCACGTCGTGCAGGACTTCGACCAGGACCCCGCCGAGTCCGACGGTGACCGTCGGGCCGAAGAGGTCGTCCTGGGTGACGCCGACGACCATCTCGACGCCGCGTTCGACCATCTGGCAGACGAGGATCCCGTCCAGCGGGACGTTCTCGTAGCGGGCGATGTCGGTCAGTTCGCGGTAGGCGTCGCGGATCTGGCTCGCCGAGGTCAGGCCGATCTTGACGAGTCCCAGTTCGGTCTTGTGCGCGAGCTGCGGCCCGGAGGCCTTCATGACGACCGGGTAGCCGACCAGTCCGGCCGCCCGTACGGCTGCTGCGGCGCTGGTCACCAGTTGTTCGCGGGGCACGCGTATCCCGTAGGCGCGCAGGAGCTGCTTCGCCGCGTGTTCGCTGAGCTGCTGGCCGGGGCGCATGAGGGCCTGGGCCTTGCGGAAGGAGGGGGAGGTGGTGCGCGGGGCGTCCTCGAAGGGGGAGCGGTAGGCGGCGGTGAAGCGGTGGTGGCCCAGGTAGGCGCGGACGGCGGTGATGCAGTTGCCGAAGGTGCGGAAGGTGGCGACCCGGGAGGAGCCGAGGAGCGTGGTGCGGTAGGCCTCTTCCGTGCCGACCGGGGAGCCCCAGATCACGCAGATCAGCTTGTCCGTCTGCTCGGCCGCGTCCACCAGGTCCTGGGCGAGTTTGTCGCTCATCGGGGGGAAGGGGCCGGTGATCGGACAGATCAGGACGCCTACGGAGGGGTCCGCGAGGATCGCGTCGATGATCTTGCGGCCGCGCCAGTCGCCCACCGGGTGGCCGCCGTTGTCCACGGGGTTGGAGACGCCGAGGTATTCCGGGATCCACTGGTGCAGCTCGTCCTGTTTGGCCTGGGAGAGGGTGGGGATGTTGAGGCCCGCCTCGGTGGCCAGGTCGGAGAAGTGGGCGCCGGTGCCGCCGGAGATGGAGTAGACGACGACCCCGTCGGCGAGGGGCTTGCGGGCCCGGGCGAGGAGGGCGGCCGTGTCCTGGAGTTCGTCGAGGCCGTCGACGCGGATGACGCCGAACTGGCGCATGGCGGCGTCGACGACGGTGTCCGCGCCGGTCAGCTTGCCGGTGTGGGAGGCGGCCATGCGGGCGCCGGTCTCGGTGCGGCCGACCTTGACGGCGACGACGGGGACGCCGTTGCGGGCGGCCCGGTCGGCGGCGAGGAGGAACTGCCGGCCGTCCTTGAGGCCCTCCACGTAGCAGGCGATGGCCCCGACCTCGGGCTGCTCGGCGAAGTAGGAGATGAAGTCGGAGGTTTCGAGGTCGGCCTCGTTGCCGGTGGGCGCCCAGTGGGAGAGGCGGATGCCCAGCTCCTGGAGGGTGTAGACCGGCCGGCCCTGGTGGCCGGACTGGGTGATGAGCGCGATGGCCGGGCCGTCGAGGTCGTCGCGGAACTTCTCGAAGGCGTTGAGGTTCGTGTTGGGGCCGAGCAGGCGCAGGCCGGAGCGCCGTACGGCGGCGCCCAGGCGGGCCTGGGCGGCTGCGCCCTCGTCGCCGGTCTCGGCGAAGCCGGAGGCGAAGGCGACCGCGAACTTGACCTTGGCCTCGGCCAGTTGCTCCACGATGGGGAGCGGGTCGGCCACGAGGAGGACGGCGAGGTCCACCTGTTCGGGCAGGTCCGCCACGGAGGCGTGGCAGGGCAGCCCGAAGACCGTGGCCCGGGTGGGGTGGACGGGGTGCAGCCGGGCTCCCACGCGTTCCGCCCAGGCGATGAGCTGGCGGGTGATGCCGGTGTTGGGTCTGCCGTCGGCGTCCGAGGCGCCGATGACCGCCACGGACTCGGGCCGGAAGAACCGGTCCAGGTCGGGAGCGTCGGCGTGCAGGGGCCGACCGCTGACGTCCAGCGCGACCGCGTCCTCGGCGGAGGGGGCCGCTGTGGAGTGAACGGCCGTCCTGGGGGTCTCCCCGCAGGCCTCGACACGTGCGCGGAAGTCGGTGGTGAGGGTGCCGTGAGTAGATCCAAGCATCGTTCCGCCCGCTCCTGCTCGATGAACCTCGACGAATCTCAATAACTGACGCGTAGTCAGATTACTGAACTGACGTGCCGTCAGGAACAGGGATGCACAGGAAAGCTGGTGGAGGTGATGTGTGGAACGCCCGCGGCCCGACCCCCGGACACCTCCCGGGCCCGGCCCCCGGATGGTTTACGGGGTCGTCCAGGGAACGGTCTCAGATCACCGGGACCCGGTCCAGACCAGTATTCGGCCGAGGTCAGAGGGCCCGCAAGGCCCCGCGGGACGGCCGCGGCGCGCCCGGGGGACCCCGCGGCCGCCCGGGATCCTCACCACTCGCGGGGTGCGATCAGCTCCTCCACGTCCGCGTCCGCAAATCCGTACGCGGAGGCCACGAACGCGAAGTCCTCGGCTATCTCCTCGCGCGCCACGGTCTCGATCTGGCTCCCCGCGGCCTCGAACTCCGCTTCCAGCAGGTTGAACTCCTCGGTCGCCGCCCCCGTCAGCACGTACAGCCCGGCCAGATCGGAGGGCTGCTCGGCCTCGATGCGCGCACACAGTCGGAGCAGGATCCCCCGGCCCTTGTCGAGGACGTGATCGGGGTAGTACGCGTCTTTGTAGAGCGGCTCCAGGAAGGAGCGGGCAGCTGCTTGGTCGTTCGTGATCGACACGGTGATCCCCCATGGTCCTGGTCCTGTGCAGGGTCGATGTGCCGATGGTGCACCAGCCCACTGACAACCGGACCCGTCGCTGTGGAAGGACGGTGATCGATCCGCTCCGGGGGCGGACAGGGGCGGCACGGCGGGCGTGGCGTCCCGATTTGTGCGGGTTGTCGGGTGATGATGACGCGGTGCGACTTGATCACGTGTCCTATGCGGTGGCCCGCGACAGCTTCGTCTCGACCGTCCAGTGGATCGGATCGGCCCTGGGCGCCGGGTTCGTCGACGGCGGCGTGCACCCACGATTCGGCACCCGCAACTTCATCCTCCCGCTGAGCGGCGGCACCTACGTCGAGGTCGTCACCACGCTCGACCACCCCGCCGCCGACCGCGCACCCTTCGGCCAGGCGGTCGCGCGCCGCGCCGCCGAGGGCGGCGGCTGGCTCGGCTGGGTGGTCTCCGTCGACGACATCGCCCCCGTCGAGGCCCGCCTCGGCCGCACCTCGGACGAGGGCCACCGGGTCCGCCCCGACGGGTTCGACCTGCGGTGGAAGCAGATCGGCGTACGGGAACTGATGGAGGACCCGCAACTGCCCTTCTTCCTGGAGTGGGCGGTGCCCGTCGAGGAGCGCCCGAGCGCCGACCCGCGCACCCCCACCACCATCCACGGCGTCTCCATCGCCGGCAACGCCGCCTCCATCGCCGAATTCCTCGGCGAACCGGCCGACCACCCCCTCGACCAGATCGACGTCACCTGGATCGAGGACGAGGAACCGGGCCTGGTCGCGGTCGAGTTCGCCACCGCCCACGGGCCGGTCACGATCTGACCGGGGTCGGACCGCACCTGGATCGATCCGGTCCTGTCCGGTCCGCGAACAGGACCTAGTCGGGGAGCGTGCGGGCGATGCGCCTGGCGATCTTCTCCGCGTCCAGGGCGAGTTCGCGGAGGTTGCCGCTGATGGGGTTGGTGAAGCCCGTGAAGTACAGGCCCGGGGCGTGGGGCGGGGTCTTGGCGCCGTGCGTGCGGGGGCGGCCGCGGTCGTCCAGTACGTCGAGGGCGCCGAGCAGGCCCTCCAGGGCGCGGCGGTAGCCGGTGGCCGCGATCACGGCGTCCGGGGTGATCCGGGAGCCGTCCGCGAGGACCACCTCGGCTCCGTCGAACGAGGCGACGGCGGCCACGGGCTCCACCCGGCCCGTGCGGACCGCGTCGAT
Source organism: Streptomyces sp. NPDC058401 (assembly GCF_042722885.1). NCBI lineage: Bacteria > Bacillati > Actinomycetota > Actinomycetes > Kitasatosporales > Streptomycetaceae > Streptomyces > Streptomyces sp. NPDC058401. Next base: position 1,849 of record NZ_JBHXKA010000236.1, on the reverse strand, counting down.
CAGGCCGACGTCCTGGATCGGGATCGCACCCTGCCTGACCCGGCTGTAGAGGCCGGTGGTGGGGCGCGGGAGTCCGTACGCGGACAGGTCCGGGACCGAGAGCTTGCCGACGATCGCGCCGAGCCGGTCGACGAGCCGGACCGGGAGGCGCCGGACCAGGATCCCGGTCCGCTGGGAGGGCCAGCCGGCCGTGGAGCGGCGCAGGATGTGCGGGGCGGTGCGCACCGCGAGCCGGACCCGGGCGGCGCCGCCTTCGGCGAGGTCGACGGCTATCTCGGCGCCCGTGTTGCCGACGCCGACGACGAGGACGTCGCGGCCGGCGTAGGGGGCGGGGTTGCGGTACTCGGCTGCGTGGGCGAGGGGGCCCGGGTAGGTGTCCCGGCCGGGCCAGTCGGGGATGAAGGGGGTGTGGTTGAAGCCCGTCGCGACCACGACCGCGCGGGCCGCCATGACGCGGCCGCCGGTGGCGTGGAGGGTCCAGCCGGGGGCGGGGGCGCCCTTGGCCGGGGCGCCCGTGGCCGGGGTGTCGGGGTGGGCGTCCGGGGCCGGCTCGATGCTGGTCACCTCGATGCCGGTGGCGATCTCCAGCTCGTGGAACTCGGCGTACTTCTCCAGGTACCGCACCACGTTCTCGCGCGCCACCCAGCGTCCGAAGCGGCGCGGAATGGCCAGGCCCGGCAGGGCGGAGAGGCGGCGGGTGGTGTGCAGGTGGAGGCGGTCGTAGTGCCGCCGCCAGGAAGCACCGACCGACTCCGACTTCTCCACGACCACCGCGCGGATCCCGCGGGCGCGCAGCGCGGCGGCGACGGCGAGGCCGCCGGGGCCGGCGCCGATCACGTAGACCGGGCGGGGCTGGGTGGACAGGTCGGGTGCTGTGGGGGCTCCGGGCATGAGGTGTGAGCGTATCGCCGTACGGGGGCGGTGGGTCTCGGACGAGGAGGGAATCGGTTGCGGATCGATTACGGGGAGTGGGCGGGTGGAGTGGGGCCTCGTGGGCGGGGGCTTGGGGGGGCTTGTGGGATGGGGTGGGATCCGGTGAACTGACGGTACGTCAGATGGGTGTGTCCCGGAGGAGTGGTGTCGTGAGTACTGGAGCCGGTACGGCTGCGCGGTTCGACCTGCCGGAGATCGACGACTTCACGCGGCCCTACTGGGACGCGGCGGCGCAGGGGCGGCTGCTGCTGCGGCGCTGCGGGGAGTGCGGCAAGGCCCACCACTACCCGCGGGAGTTCTGCCCGGCCTGCTGGGCGGGGGAGGACCGGGTCACGTGGGAGACGGCGAGCGGGCGGGCCACGCTGTACACCTGGTCGGTGATCCACCGGAACGATCTGCCGCCCTTCGGGGGGCGGGTGCCGTATGTGGCGGCGGTGGTGGATCTTGCGGAGGGGCCGCGGATGATGACCGAGGTCGTGGGCGTCGTGGGCGGGGACGGTCCGGCGTCGGCGTCGCCGTCGGAGCCGCCGTCGGGGTCGGGGCCGGGGCCGGCGTCGGAGCCGGAGCCGGAGCTTCGGGTCGGGATGGAGCTTGAGGTGACCTTCCGGGAGGCGGCGGAGGGTATTTGGGTGGCGGTGTTCGCTCCGCGCCTGCACTGAGCGGCGGGCCGCCGGTTGGCCCCGGCCCTGCGGGGCGAAGTTCCCCTACCCGCCCTTCGCCCGTTCCCCGGGCTCTGCCCGGACCCGGTCCTCAAACGCCGGACGGGCTGAAGCGGGGTACCGGGCTGCGCCCGGACCCCCTAGGGCTCCGCCCCAGACCCCGCGCCTCAAACGCCGGCGAAGCTGAACTTGACGCAGCCCGACCGAAAGCAGGGAACCGGGCTGCGCCCAGACCCCTGGGGCTCCGCCCCAGACCC
>NZ_JBHXKA010000235.1:0-6498 GCF_042722885.1 Streptomyces sp. NPDC058401 | reverse complement strand
AGCACGGGCAACGTCCTGGCCGTCGCCGACCACCGCGGGGACGGCTTCCCCGCCTCCCTCAGCGGGGCCCGCGCCCCCGGCTCCACGATGAAGATCGTGACCGGGGCGATGCTGCTGGACCGGGGTCTGGTGGCGGCCGACAAGGTCGCCGAGTGCCCGGCGGAGGTGCAGTGGGGAGGCAGGACCTTCAAGAACCTCAAGGGCTTCAAGCTGGACGGCGAGACCTTCGCGACGAGCTTCGCCCAGTCCTGCAACACCGCCTTCATCAAGCAGATCAAGCCGGTCGACGACGACGACGCGCTCCCCAAGGAGGCCCGTGAGGTCTTCGGCATCGGCGAGGGCGTCGAGTGGAAGGTCGGCGTGCCCACCGTCGACGGCAAGGTCCCGGCCGCGACCGGTCCGGCCGCGGCGGCCGCGTACATCGGCCAGGGCCAGATCCAGATGAACCCGCTGACGATGGCCTCGGTCACGGCGACCGCCCGCACCGGGGTGTTCCGCCAGCCGGTCGTCGTCAAGGCCTCGCTGGACGGCCGCGAGATCGCGAAGGCCACCCGGAAGATGAAGCCCTCGGTGGCGGCGCAGCTCGTGCGGATGATGAAGCTGACGGCCGCCTCGGGCACCGCCCAGGGCGCCATGTCCTCGGTCCACGGCTCCGACAAGGGCGCGAAGACCGGCTCGGCGGAGGTCGACGGGGCGCAGAACCCGGACAGCTGGTTCACCGGCTTCAGCGGCGACGTGGCGGCCGCGGCGATGGTCGAGGGCGGCGGCCACGGCGGCGACGCGGCGGGCCCGATCGTGGCGGCCGTCCTGAACGCGGGCTGAGGGCGAGGGGCAGCGCGCCCCGGTCAGCCCTCCCGTACGTCGGCCGGCGCGGCCCCCGCGTGCCGGATCAGCTCGCGCGGATCCATCGGGAACACCGTGTGCGGGGTGCCCGCGGCCGCCCAGACCACCTCGTGGGCCAGCAGGGAGCGGTCCGCGAGGACCCGGGTGCGGGTGCGGTGCCCGAAGGGCGGCACCCCGCCGATGGCGTAGCCCGTGGTCTCCCGGACCAGGGCCGCGTCCGCCCGGGTCACGGCGCCCGCGCCGAGCTCGCGGCGCACCGCCTCCACGTCCACCCGGGAGGCCCCGTCCATGAGGACCAGGACGGGAACCCCGTCGGCGGCGAAGATCAGCGACTTCACGATCTGGCTGAGCTCGCAGCCGATCGCGGCGGCCGCGTCGGCGGCCGTGCGGGTCCCGTCGGGGAAGCTCCGTACGTCCGGCTCCAGCCCCAGTGCGGCGAGGGCTTCGGCGAAGAGGGGGTGCACCGTGGTGGTCGTCATGGAGGCACGCTAGCGCTCCCCGACCCGCCCGTGCGACGCCCTTTTCGCCGGGCCCGCCGGGCCTGCCGGGCCTGCTACAGCGCCGAGCGGACCGCCCGGACCAGGGCCTGGGCCCGCGGGTCGGCCGTGACCGACTTGGCGTGGGCGTTGGTGACGTAGCCGAAGCCGATGCCCGCCTCCGGGTCCGCGAAGGCCAGCGAGCCGCCGCGGCCCGGGTGCCCGAAGGAGGCCGGGGACAGCAGCGGGGAGGCCGGGCCGTGCAGCATGTAGCCGGGGCCGAAGCGGGTGTTGACCACCAGCACGCGGTCGGGGCCCGAGGACAGCTCCTTGCCGGCCAGCGCGGTGGTGGCCGGGGTGAAGATCCGCGCGCCGTCCTCCACCACGCCGATGGTGGCGGCGTAGAAGCGGGCCAGGGCGCGGGCCGTGCCGATGCCCGCGGAGGCCGGCAGCTCGGCCGCCCGGTAGGCGGGGTCGTTCTCGTCGGGCAGCGGGTCGATGGCCGCGAAGGCGCGGCGGGTGAGGGAGTCCGGATCGGCGTAGGCCGCGGAAACGTTTCGCTTCGGCCGGGTCCTGAGCGTGCCCGCGCTCTCCGGCGGATCGACCGGCGCCACCCGGCCCACCCGGTGCGCCTCGGACTCCGGCAGGCCGATCCAGAAGTCCAGGCCCAGCGGCTCCGCGATCTCCTCGGCGAGGATGCCCCCCAGCGAGCGGCCGGTCGCCCGCAGCACCAGCTCGGACAGCAGCCAGCTGAAGGTCTGCGCGTGGTAGCCGTGCTCGGTGCCGGGCTCCCAGAAGGCCTGCTGGGCGGCGACCGCACGCGCTCCGGAGAACCCGTCCGCGGCCTCGGCCACCGTCAGCCCGCGGTCCAGGGCCGGCACGCCCGCGCGGTGCGCGAGCAGGTCGCGGACCCGGGTCCGCTCCTTGCCGCCCGCCTTGAACTCCGGCCAGTACGAGCTCACCGGCGCGTCCAGGTCCAGCAGTCCGCGCTGCTGGAGCAGCAGCGGTACGGCCGCGGCCACGCCCTTGGTCGCGGAGCGGACGATCTGCGCGGTGTCCTCGGCCCAGGGTTCGGTGCCCTCGGCGTCCTTGGTGCCGGCCCAGAGGTCCACGACCTTGCGCCCGTCGCGGTACACGGCCACCGCCGCGCCACGGTCCCCGAGCACCTGGAAGTTGCGTACGAACGCGTCCCTGACGGGCTCGAAGCCCTCCGCCACCACACCCTTGATGTCCACGGCCTGTGCAACAACCTCCGACCGGCGGTTATGCCACCGTCCGGGGGCCCCGGGGCATGCTCAGCCGACGACGACCGAGCGCGGGTCGAACCCGAAGGGCAGCTCCAGCCGGTGGGCCCGCATCAGCTTCTCGTCGCAGAGCACGTCCTGGGTCCTGCCGTCGGCCACGATGGTGCCCTCGCTGAGGATCACCGCGCGCGGGCAGAGCTCCAGGGCGTAGGGCAGGTCGTGCGTCACCATCAGCACGGTGACGTCCAGGGAGCGCAGGATGTCCGCGAGCTCGCGGCGCGAGGCCGGGTCCAGGTTGGAGGACGGCTCGTCCAGGACGAGGATCTCGGGCCGCATGGCCAGTACGGTCGCCACCGCGACCCGGCGGCGCTGCCCGAAGGAGAGGTGGTGCGGGGGCCGGTCCGCGAAGGCGGCCATCCCGACCTGCTCCAGGGCGCCCCGCACCCGCTCTTCCAGCTCGGCGCCGCGCAGTCCGGCGGCGGCCGGGCCGAAGGCCACGTCCTCGCGGACGGTCGGCATGAACAGCTGGTCGTCGGGGTCCTGGAAGACGATGCCGACCCGGCGGCGGATCTCGGCGAAGTTCCGCTTCTCCACGGGCAGCCCGGCCACGCTCACGGAGCCGACGCCGCCGTTCAGGATGCCGTTGAGGTGCAGCACCAGGGTGGTCTTGCCGGCGCCGTTGGGGCCGAGCAGCGCCACCCGCTCGCCGTGCCCGACCGTGAGGTCGACCCCGAAGAGGGCCTGGTGGCCGTCGGGGTAGGCGTAGGCGAGGCCGGAGACCTCCAGCGAGGGCGGGGTCGCGGGCGTGGGTGCGTTCACAGGGCTCACAGGGTCCATCCCATCAGACAGACGGCGAGCGCCGTCACCGGGAGGGCGGCCGCGTACGCCCACTGCGTACGGGTGGCCACGGCCTCGTCGATCACCGGCATGGAGCCGGCGTAGCCGCGGCTGACCATCGCGAGGTAGACGCGTTCGCCGCGCTCGTAGGAGCGGATGAACAGGGCTCCGGCGGTCTTCGCGAGGACCCCCCAGTGCCGGATGCCGCGCGCCTCGAAGCCGCGGGAGCGGCGGGCGATGGACATCCGGCGCAGCTCGTCGCCGATGACGTCCCCGTACCGGATCATGAAGGAGGCGATCTGGACGAGGAGCGGCGGCAGCTTGAGCCGCTGGAGGCCCAGCAGCAGGGCGCGCAGTTCGGTGGTGGAGGCCAGGAGCACGGAGGAGGCCACGCCGAGGGTGCCCTTGGCCAGGACGTTCCAGGCGCCCCAGAGGCCGGAGACGCTGAGCGACATGCCGAGGACCTCCACCCGCTCGCCTTGGGCCACGAAGGGCATCAGGACCGCGAAGGCGACGAAGGGCACCTCGATCAGGAGCCTGCGCAGCAGGAAGCCGAGCGGGATCCGGGCCACGGCGGTGGCCGCCGCGATGAGGACGGCGTACAGGCCGAAGGCCCACACCGCCTCGCGCGGTGTGGACACGACGACGGCCACGAAACCGAAGGTCGCGGCGAGTTTGCAGTGCGGCGGCAGGTCGTGGACCGGGGAGCGCCCCGGCCGGTAGAGCTTGTGGGCGTGGCCCGCGCCCATGTCAGGCGGCCGGTACGGCCGTGGAGGCGGCCGTCAGGTCGGCGGAGCGGCGGCGGCGCACGGTCCAGAACACGCCGGTGCCGACGAGGACGGTCGCGCCCACGCCGATGACCCCGGCGAGGCCGCCGGAGAGACGGGCGTCGGAGACGTCCTTGACGCTGTAGTCGGCGAGCGGGGAGTCGGCGGCGGCGTGCTCGGTGACCTTCTGGTCGATGCCCTTGTCGGCGGCGACCTTCTCCAGTCCGTCGGGGCTGGAGGAGGCGTAGAAGGAGACGATGCCGGCCAGGGCCAGCGCGGCGACCAGTCCGGTGATCCAGACGGGCCTGGTGGAGCGGGCGGCGACCGGCGCGGCGGCGGGGGCGGGGGCGTCGACCAGTTCGCCGCCGACGCGCAGCTTCAGCGGGGCGGCCAGGCCGCGGGCGCCGTGGACGAGGTCGGGGCGGACGGCGATCACGGCGCCGACGGTGGCGGCGGTGATGACGGCCTCGCCGATGCCGATGAGGACGTGGACGCCGACCATGGCGCCGAACACCTTGGCGATCGGCACGTCGGTGGTGCCGCCGAGGGCGTAGAGGAGGGTGAAGAAGGTGGCCGCGGCGGGCACGGAGAGCAGGGCTCCGGCGAAGGCGGCGACGGTGACCGAGCGGCGGGTGTCGGGCAGCAGCTTGACCAGCCCGCGGAAGACGGCGTAGGCGACGACCACGGTGACGACGCCCATGGTGACGATGTTGACGCCGAGGGCGGTCAGACCGCCGTCGGCGAAGAGGAGGCCCTGCATGAGCAGGACCACGGACACGCACAGCACACCCGTATAGGGGCCGACGAGGATCGCGGCGAGCGCACCTCCCAGCAGGTGGCCGCTTGTTCCGGCCGCGACGGGGAAGTTGAGCATCTGTACGGCAAAGATGAAGGCGGCCACGAGGCCGGCGAGCGGCGCCGTGCGCTCGTCGAGCTCCCGGCGGGCGCCGCGGAGGCTGACCGCCACGGCTCCGGCGGCGGCGACACCTGCGGCAATGGAGACGGGGGCATCGATGAAGCCGTCGGGCACATGCATGGTTCTGCTCCGCTTCCTGCGGTCCGGCGAACGGTCCGGCGACCGGTCCGTTGAGCTGACAAAGTCTTTAACCGTTCAAGAATAGGGCCTTCTTGCGAACAGTTGGCAAGAGCGGTGCCGCCCCAAATAGCCCCGTGCGGATTCGTGGGAATGTGCGAGGCTGGGGGCAATACGGACGTAATTGTTCCGATTCGAGGAGTCTTGTCGATGTCAGCCGCCGCCGAGAATCCATCCGCAGGTGCCGCCTCGACCTGGGCCGCGACCGCCACGGCCCCCCTCGTCGAGTCCTCCTTCGCCGAGGCCCCCTTCGACGGGGCCCCCTTCGTCGAGGAGCGGGTGCGCGCCCGAGTGATCACCGACGATCCGCTCTACCGGGCCATCCCGGTCGCCCTGCGCTTCGTCCCCGCCGAGCCGCTGGCCGTACGGATCGTCTTCCCCGCCGACCTCTCCCCCGAGGGCACCGACAACGAGTGGGTCTTCCCCCGCGCCCTCCTGGAGGCCGGCCTCCAGGCCCCGACCGGGACCGGCGACGTACGCGTCTGGCCCTGCGGGCGCGTCCAGGCCGTCGTCGAGTTCCACTCCCCGGAGGGGGTCGCGGTGGTGCAGTTCGACATCGCCGCCCTGCGCCGCTTCCTGCGCCGTACGTACGCACCCGCGCCCGCGGCCACCCGTTAGGCCCAGCCGGCCCCGCCCGGTTCCACGGGAACGCAGAACAGGAACGAGAACGGGAACGCAGAACGCAGAACGGCCCCGCACCACCCGGTGCGGGGCCGTTCTGCGTACGCGTACTGCCGTCCGAAGGGTCAGACGTTGGCCAGCTCGCGGTCCTTGTCGGGACCGGAGCCCTCCGCGGAGTCGCCGAGGTGCTTGCGCAGGCTCTCGCCCTCCACGTCCACGTTCGGCAGGATCCGGTCGAGCCACTTCGGCAGCCACCAGGCCTTGTGGCCGAGCAGTGCGAGGACGGCCGGGACGATGGTCATGCGGACGACGAAGGCGTCGAAGAAGACGGCGATGGCCAGGCCGAAGCCGATCATCTTCACCATCTGGTCGCTGGCGCCCATGAAGCCGGAGAACACCGCGATCATGATGACGGCCGCGGCCACGACCACCCGGGCGCTGTACTGGAACCCGGTGACGACGGCCTGGCCCGGCCGCTCCCCGTGGACGTACGCCTCACGCATGCGGGTGACCAGGAAGACCTCGTAGTCCATGGCCAGACCGAAGACCACGCCGACCATGAAGATCGGCATCATCGACATGATCGGACCGGTCTGCTCCACTCCGAAGAGCGAGCC
>NZ_JBHXKA010000234.1:0-6565 GCF_042722885.1 Streptomyces sp. NPDC058401 | reverse complement strand
GGTCCCGTGGTCGGGACCGGCGCCGCCTTCCGGGGTCCTACTGGCTGGGTGCGCCGCCGATGAGGTAGTCCACCCGGCGCCGCAGTCCGTTCCAGCGCCGGTCGTGGTGATAGGCCCGCTTGATGGCCCGGGCCCGGGTCCTGGCCCGGCCTCCGTAGAGGCGGCGGGCCCACAGGGATGTCGGCCGGGCCAGCCGTACCGCGGCAACCATCGCGATGAGCGGAACGACCGCGCCGAGAACGGCCATCCGGGGTTTCCCCTTGAACAGGGCCACGACCGCGAACAGCAGGTTCACCGCCACCGTGGCGACCGCCGTCAGCCGGTTGCGCTCCTCATCGGGCGTCAGCCCGTCCACCCCGAGGGGGAGGAACCCGCAGAGCAGGAGAGACGCGAGCGCCGCGGTCATGATCACGACCTCGATGCTGACCGTGCCCTGCTTGGTCCAGTAGACGTCGCTCAGGTGCAGGATCAACGCGAACTCGTCCAGGACCAGCCCCGTTCCCATCCCGAACAGCACCGCCGCCACCGCGGCCCCCCACCCCGACCGGCCGGCCGCTGCGATGCCCGTGAAACCGCCGACGGTCATCAGGATCACTCCCGGCACCGCGTGGTGGACGTGCAGTCCGCCCGGAGTGACGTTGCGGAACGGCCCCTTGCCCGCGCGGATCATCCGGGTGATGACCCGGGTCACGGCGAAGGCGACGACGAACGCGGACAGCGCGAGGAGCAGCGGAAGCTTCCCCGGCTCCAGGACATTGCGGTACCACCAGTGGCCCATGCCGTCACCCTCCCGGCCGGGGTCGCACCCCGCACGACGGGACCCGCCGTTCGGGGGGTGTGCCGGGGTCGTCAGGCGGCGACGCCGATGGCGTGGCCCGCGGCCGACGGGTCGGACAGGGAGGCCAGGAGGGCGTCCGCGACGTCCGCCCGGGCGATCACCTTGCCGCCGGGGACGTTGGCGTCCACCGCCCGCCGGTACGTCCCCGTGTACGGCCGGTCCAGCAGCCGCGGCGGCCGGATCACCGTCCACTGGGTACGGCTGGCGGCGATCGCCGCCTCCATGACCGTGAGGTCCGCGTACACGTCCCGCAGCGCCCTGCGCAGCAGCGGGTAGACCAGCACCCGGGTGAAGGCCCCTTCCTGCGGCGGCAGCGGACCCAGCGGGGCCGCGCTGACCGCCGACAGGCGGCCCACCCCGGCCCGGTCCATCGCGGAGACGATCGACCGCAGCGCCGGTCCCGCCACCGGCGTGAGCCTGGCCTGCTTGTTGGTCGTCGGGCCGAGCGCGGAGACCACCGCCTCCTGCCCCTCCAGTACCCGCACCAGGGCGTCCTCGTCGGACAGGTCCGGCACCACCGTCACCCGCAGCCGTTCGTGCGCCGGTACGTCCAGTCGCGCCGGGTCGCGGACGACGGCCGTCACCTCGTGACCCGCTCCGAGTGCCTGCCGGACCACCTCGTGGCCGATCCCGCCCGTGGCTCCGAACACCGTGAGTTTCATTCTGGCTCCCACATTCGCGTGACGCATGACGTGTGGCGCATGACAGTGGAGGGGTGGGTGAGTATTCACTCACCCCCGCTTCCGTTATGGTGAGTGAATGCTCACCCCCAAGTCAAGCCGGTCCACCCCGGAGCGCCTGCTCGATGCCGCCGAAACGCTCATGCGCACGACGGGTCTGGCGAACGCCACCACGAAGGCCATCGCCCGGGAGGCGGGCTGCTCGGAGGCCGCGCTCTACAAGTACTTCGCGAACAAGGAAGAGCTGTTCGTCCGCGTGCTGATGGAGCGCCGCCCCAACGCCGGCGCGATGATGGCGGCCCTCACCACCGACCCGGGGGACCAGCCGGTCGTGGAGCGGCTGACCGAGATCGCCCGGCACGCCTCGCTCTTCTACGCCGACGCCATGCCCATGTCCGGCTCGCTCTTCGCCGACCCCGTCCTGCTCACCCGCCACCGCGAGGGCGTACGGAGCATCGGCGCGGGCCCGCACGTGGTGCTGGAGGCCCTCACCGGCCATCTGACCCGCGAGCTCGAACGCGGCAGGCTGCGCCCCGACGCCGACCCGGTGGCCGCCGCCGCACTGCTGCTCGGCGCCTGCTTCCAGCGGGCCTTCTTCCTGCACTTCTCCGGCCCCGACACGGTCGGACCGGTCGATGAGTTCGCCCCCGCCGTCGCCGCTACGGTGTGGGCCGCGCTCCGCTGAGCTCGGCGGCGTACGGAGGCTCCGCGCCCGCCCGGGTACAGGTCAGTGCGGCCGCCGCGGCGGCGTAGGACAGCACCTCGGGCCAGTCGACCGGCCCCGGTCCGTGTCCCGGTCCGTTCCCGGGTCCGTGCCCCGGTCCGTGTCCCGGCCCCGGCGCGGAGGCCGTGAGCCGGTGCAGCAGGGCCGCGTTCACGGTGTCGCCCGCGCCGATGGTGTCCGCCACCGCGACCCGGCGTGCGGGCACCGAGTGCTCCGCGCCCTCCCGCGTCCACACGGTCAGGCCGCCGGCCCCCCGGGTGAGCACCACCGCCGAGGGCCCCGCCGCCAGCCAGTCGGCGGGGCGGCCGCCCAGCCACGCCGCGTCCTCCTCCGACAGCTTCAGCACGCCGATGTACGGCAGCCAGGACAGGAAGCGGGCCCGGTAGGCCGCCGGGTCGGCGATCAGCGCCGGGCGGATGTTGGGGTCCAGCAGGGTCAGCAGCCCGCGGCCGGCCTCCCGGCGCAGCAGGGCCTCGTAGGCGCTCGCCCCCGGCTCCAGCACCAGCGAACAGGTGCCGAGCGCGAGGGCCCGTACCCCCTCGGGGAGCTCGGGCGGCAGCCGGAACAGCCGGTCGGCCGTGCCCTCGACGTAGAACCCGTACGCCGCCGAGCCGTCCGGGGCCAGCGAGGGCACCGCCAGCGTCGTCGGCTCCGGTCCGCGCTGGACCAGGGAGAGGTCCACCCCGGCCGTGCGCAGCCCGTCGAGCAGCGAGGCGCCGAAGCCGTCCGTCGAGATCCGGGAGCAGAAGGCGACCGGTGCACCGAGCCGGCCCAGCGCGAGCGCGGTGTTGTACGGTCCGCCGCCCGGCCGCGGCAGCAGGGCGCCCGGCGGCTCTGCGACGGGCACCAGGTCGATCAGGGCTTCTCCACCGACGACGATCACGCGGGGGAAGCTACCCCATCGGGCGCGGGTATCGTCGAGTGGGCCCGCCGGGGCCCGGCGAGTCCCCGCCCCGCCGCATCCGCACGCCGCCCTCACTCCAGGAGCACCGCATGTCCGCCTCGCAGTCCGCCGCCCGCCGTACCGTCCTCAAGGGCGCCGCCGCGATCGCCGGAGCCGTCGGCGGCGGTGCGGCGCTGACCGCCTGCTCCACCGAGACCAACAGCGGCTCCGGCGCTCCGGCGGTCCCCGCCCAGCCCGTCGAGCTGGGTGCGGCGGCCGAGGTTCCGGTCGGCGGCGCCAAGCTGTTCCGGGAGAAGAAGCTCGTGGTCAGCTGCGCCGAGGCGGGCCAGTACAAGGCCTTCAGTGCCCAGTGCACCCACGCCGGCTGCGTACTGGACAAGATCGTCGAGGGTGAGGGCAACTGCCCCTGCCACGGCAGCCGCTTCGACGTGACCACGGGCCAGGCCGTGCGCGGCCCGGCCACCGAGCCGCTGCCGGAGGTGCCGGTGAAGGTCGAGGGCGGCAAGCTCATCGCGGGCTGACGGGCTGACGGGCTGACGGGCTGACGGGCTGACGGGTGCGACGGTCGCGACTGCCGCACCGGAGCTCACTCCCAGTCCCACCCGATCCCCAGGATCCCGCGCCGCACCCCCTGCTCCACCAGGTGCACGGCCCGGTGCGGTCCGCTCGGGTTCAGGTCCGCGAGCCGCCCGCGCGGCGCGTCCGCCCCGCTGCGCGTGAAGCGGCGGCAGCGCACCGGCAGCGCGGCCTCGTCGAAGCGGACCTGGAGCACGTACTGCCCGCCCGTGTAGCTGAAGCCGCGCACGTACTCGGTGCTGCGGCCGGCGGTGCCGTCCTCGAAGCCGTAGCCGAAGACGTAGGTGTCCCCGGCGCGCAGCCGGGCGTCGAAGAGCAGCTCGGCGACGACCAGCTCCGCTTCGGGGTGGCGACGGATCCGCCCGGTCCGGCAGTTCTCGACGGCCCGCACCCTGATCCGCTCCGGATCGCAGCCCGGGTCGCCGTGGTGGACCGCGATGTACCGGTCGACCCCGTCCCGGTGGGCCCGTACGACGTGCTGCGACTCGCGGCCGAGCAGCTCCCCGGCGGGCCCGATCCGCACCCGTTCGTGGTGGCCGACGGTGTGCAGGCCGCCGTCGGCGGGCAGCTCCATGCCGGCGAGCAGCGCCTCCACGGCCGCGCCCACGCTGAACAGCGCCCGGTACGAGCGCGCGGGCGGCCGGGCCGTCCCGGCGGCGGCGGGATCCGGCGCGGCCAGCAGCCGCAGCAGGGCGCCCTCGGGCAGTTCCAGGATCTGCTCCAGGGCCCGTACGGCCTTCAGGGACTCGGGGCGGCGCGGCCGCCGGGCGCCCTGCTGCCAGTAACTGAGGCTGGTCACCCCGAGTTTGATGCCGCGGGCGGCGAGCCGGTGCTGCACCCGGTGCAGGGGCAGGCCGCGGGCGGTGAGGGCGGCGCGGAGCGCGAGGTGGAAGGGGCCGTCGCGCAGCAGGTGCGGCAGCTCCCGGGCGCCGTCCGCGCGGGCCCCGTCAGAAGGGGGGCCGTCCGGGGGGACGCTGGCCGAGAAGGTGCCGTTCGCGCTCGATCGCATGGGGGCTCCTCCTGTGAACGTTCACGCGACGGGGCGCGGGCGGTCCGGCGGGTGACGCCGCCGGCCCCGGTGGGTCCAGGTGGGTCCGGGTGGGATGACGGCGGACGTTCACACTCTGGTCCCACCGTTCACACCGCGATGTCACGCCGTATTGAAGCGTGTTGACCTGTTCCCGACAACACCCCGATGCTCCTCCACAGCGTCCGGACGCGCTCCTCCACCCCCACTCCCCACCTCGGGAGGAACGCGATGCGCAACAGAAACCGGCGGCTCACCCTGGCCGCCTTCCTCACCGCCCTGCTCCTCGCCCTGCCCACCGCTGCCGCCACCGCCGCCGACACCGGTACGGGCATCACGACCGCCACCTCCTCCGCTTCCGCCGCCCCCGCCGAGAGCTCGGCCCTGGCGTCCAAGCGGCTGAACATCACCATGCAGGCCCAGCAGAAGACCAACTGGTGCTGGGCCGCCTCGGGCAACACCATCGCCACCTGGTTCGGCCGCACCTACAGCCAGAACCAGTTCTGCAACGCGGCCTTCAACCGCCAGCAGGGCTACGACTGCCCCAACAACCAGGCCAACCTGGCCAACGTGCAGACCGCCCTGCGCTGGGCCGGCATCAACTCCGGCTCCTACGTGACCGGCTGGCTCCAGTACTCCACCGTCCAGACCGAGATCAACGCCAACCGCCCGGTCGAGACCCGCATCCAGTGGGCCAACGGCGGCGGCCACATGCACGTGATCTACGGCTACGACACCGCGAACAGCTGGGTGTACTGGGGAGACCCGTGGCCCTCCAGCGACCGCTACAACTGGGCCTCGCACGCCTGGTACGTGGACAACAGCACCTTCTCCTGGACCCACTCGCTCTACCGGATCGGGGCGTGACCTCATGAACTCCCGCCTCATGAACCACCGCCTCACGAACCACCGCCTCGTGAATCCCCGCCTCGTGAACCCCCGTCTCGCCGCCGCGGCCGTCGCCGCGACCGCCGTACTGGCCCTGGCCCCCACCCAGGCCTCCGCGGCGCCCGTTCCGCAGCCCCAGAGCGCCACCGCCGAGAACCTGGCCGCCGCGGCGCGGACGGCGGCGGCCCCCGACACCCTCGCCACGCTGTCCCGCTTCTTCGCCCGCGAGGGAAAGGTCTCGCTCGCCGCCGCGCAGCCCCGCATCGAGGGCGAGACGGTGCCCGTGCACTACCTCTCGCCGGAGTTCGTCGCGGGGAAGGCGGGCGCGAGCGTGGCCCGGCTGGAGTTCCTCGCCAGCAAGGCCGTCTCCTCGGACGGCCAGCAGGCCGCCCTGTGGACCGCGCGGACCGCGGCGGGCTGGCAGGTGGTGAACATCGCCACCGGCGACGACGAGTTCCGCTACGCGCAGCTCGGCGCGGCGAAACTGCCCGGCGGGACCGTGTTCCGCGAACCGCAGATCGACGCCTGGTACGTGGCCGGCGGCGAGCGGGTGCTGCCCCTGGACGAGGACGCGACGACGGCCGTCGGCGCCCGGGGCGCCAGCCTGGCCGCCTACCGGGCACGGGTCGTGAAGGCCTACGGGGACAAGCTGCCGGGATCCGACTACGGCAAATCCGGCAAGGCCGGTGGCTTCGCCCCCACGGAAGCCACGGTCACGGCCGCCGGCGCGGCCGCCGACACCGCCGTCGGCACGGCCACGACCGGGTCCCCCTCCGCCGGACTCCCGATGACCGCCGGAGCCGTGGCTCTGGCGCTGGGCGCGGCCGGCGCGGTGGCCGCCCGGCGCGCCCGGCGGCAGCGGGTGGTGCGGGCGTAACCACCCGAGGGGCCCGGCCGCCGTCGCCGTGCTGCTGGCCTTCGGCATGTT
>NZ_JBHXKA010000233.1:0-6792 GCF_042722885.1 Streptomyces sp. NPDC058401 | reverse complement strand
GCCCCAGTTTCGGGAAGGGGCGGGGTGGGGAAAGCCCCGCAGGGCAGCCCTTCCGGGTGGTAGCCGTCACCTCCTGCCCCACGGGCATCGCCCACACCTACATGGCGGCGGAGTCCCTCCAGCAGGCCGCCGCCGAGGCAGGAATCGACCTTCAGGTCGAAACCCAGGGCTCGGCCGGCTTCACCAAGCTCACCCCGGAGGCCATCGCCGCCGCCGACGCGGCAGTCTTCGCCCACGACGTCCCGGTCAGGGAACGCGCCCGCTTCGCCGGCAAGCCCACCGTCGACGTAGGCGTCAAGGCGGGCATCAACCGCCCGGCGGAACTCCTCCAGGAGGCCCGCGCCAAGGCGGAACGCGGCGAGACCACCACCGCCCCGACCCCGGTCGAAGAGGCCGGGGAAGACCAGGACGGCTACGGCGCGAAGCTCCGCACCTGGCTGATGTCCGGGGTCAGTTACATGGTCCCCTTCGTCGCCGCGGGCGGCCTCCTCATCGCCCTCGCGTTCGCCATCGGCGGGTACGAGATCAACACCGCCCCCTCGGTCGCCGAGCACTTCGTGTGGACCGAGGCCGCCAGCTGGGCCGCGCTGCTCTTCCAGACCGGCGGACTCGCCTTCGGCTTCCTGGTCCCCGTACTCGCCGGCTACATCGCCTACGGCATGGCCGACCGGCCCGGTCTCGTCCCCGGCTTCGTCGGCGGCGCCGTGGCCCTCACCATCAACGCCGGTTTCCTCGGCGGCCTGATCGCCGGTCTGATCGCGGGCGGCACCGTCCTCGCCGTACAGCGGGTGAAGATCCCCACCGCCCTGCGCGGGATCATGCCGGTGGTGGTCCTGCCGCTCATCGGCTCCGCCGTCACCGCGTTCCTGATGTTCCTGGTCGTCGGGAAGCCGGTGGCCTCGCTCCAGCAGGCCCTCACCGACTGGCTGTCGGGCCTCTCCGGCGCCAACGCGATCATCCTCGGCGTCATCCTCGGCCTGATGATGTGCTTCGACCTCGGCGGCCCGCTCAACAAGGTGGCCTACGCCTTCGCCATCGGCGGCCTCGCCACCCCCAACGAGGGCAGCCTCAAGGTCATGGCCGCCGTGATGGCCGCCGGCATGGTGCCGCCGCTGGCGATGGCGCTGGCCACCACGGTCCGCGGCCGGCTCTTCTCCAAGACCGAGCGCGAGAACGGCAAGGCCGCCTGGTTCCTCGGCGCCTCCTTCATCAGCGAGGGCGCCATCCCGTTCGCCGCAGCCGACCCGCTGCGCGTGATCCCGGCCGCGATGGCGGGCGGCGCGGTCACCGGAGCCCTCTCGATGGCCTTCGAGTGCACCCTGCGGGCCCCGCACGGCGGCATCTTCGTGATCCCGCTGATCGGCAACCCGCTGCTCTACCTGATCGCCATCGCCGCCGGTACGGCCACCAGCGCCGGCCTGGTCATCCTCCTCAAGGGGATGCGCAAGCAGGACGGGACCCCGCGGCAGCAGACCGGGGACGCCGAAGCGGCGCCCCAGCCGGAGCCGGCGAAGGTCACCGTCGCCGCCTGACCTGGACGGCCCCCGTCACCTCACCCGCGCGCGGAGCTCCATGGCTCCGCGCGCGGCCGTTTCGGTCTCGTAGACCTCGCACATGTGCCGCCCGTCCGGGGTCACCGTGTGCTCGACCTCCCACAGGCTGAACTCGCTCCCGTCCAGCAGGACGAAGGAGTGCTCGTACAGGCTGAAGCCGGCGTCCCGCCCGTCCGCCAGGCACTGCCGGGTGCCGAAGACCTGCGTGATCTGGTGCGCGTAGGCAGACCGCAGCAGCAGGGCCACCGGCTCGCCCGGCCGGTCCGGGTTCTCCGCGCGGCGCAGCACCCGGCGGGCGTGGTCCGCGGACTCCTCGACCGCGTACTCGCGGTGCCGCTGGGCCGGGGTCGGATTGGTGAACAGCGCGCTCAGCACGGCGATGTCGCTGTCCGGCTCCTCCTCGACCGTCACCTCCACGAGGTCCCGCGCCACCTGCGAGGGGATCTCACCGAAGAGCCGGGCCGCCGCGAGGCAGGTCTCCGCCTTGCCGGCGAAGACCTCGTACCGTATCGAGAGGTCGTCGTCCTGACGGTGGGCCAGCTCCCACAGGACCACGGAGTCGCCGTCGGACAGCAGGTAGGCGTGCCGGTGTATCTCCCGCCACGGTCCCGCCGCCGGGTTGTGGCGGGTGGTGTGGAGCGAGGACCTGTGGGCGAGCGCGGTGCCCAGCCGCTCGACCAATTCGTCCGGCAGGTCGAAGGAGTTGAGGGCGCGGCCCAGGAGTCGCTCGAGGTGCGCCTCGGTTGTCTCGTGCGGATCGCTCAAAGTGGGTCTCCAGGCCGTCGCAGCTTGTCACTTCGCGGAAGCTCAACGTAGCCCCTGGGTCTGACATCACGTCCGGGGTTCGGTAAAACGTCCGGGAAGCGTCAGGGGTTCCAGCCACCCCTTCAGGTCAACCTCCATGTCGATGAGCATGGTTGGGCCGGATAGCGGGCACAAGGGCGGGAGCATGACCGTATGGCAACAAATACCGTGGGCGTCCCCCGTCAGCAGGGCCGGCCCCACAACCGCAAGGACGCAGAACCGATCGCGGCACCCCGCGCGCTGGCCTGGCTGCTGCTGATCACCGGGGCCGCCGGGGTGCTGGCCGCCTGGGTCATCACCCTGGACAAGTTCCTGCTGCTGGAGAACCCGGACTTCAAGCCCGCCTGCAGTCTCAATCCGGTGGTCTCCTGCGGCAGCGTGATGAAGAGCGAGCAGGCCGCGGCCTTCGGCTTCCCGAACCCGATGCTGGGACTGGTGGCCTACGGGGCGGTCGTGTGCGTCGGCGCCGGCCTGCTGGCCGGGGCCCGCCACCGCGGCTGGTTCTGGCTCGGTCTCAACGCCGGAATGCTCTTCGGCGTCGGATTCTGCTCCTGGCTCATGGTCCAGTCGCTCTACGAGATCAACGCGCTCTGCCTGTGGTGCTGCCTGACCTGGGTGGCCACCCTGGTGATGTTCTGGGCGGTCACCGCGCACACCGTCCGGACGGGGATCCTCCCCGCGCCCGCGCCCGTACGGAACTTCTTGGCCGACTTCGGCTGGGCCCCGCCCGTCCTGCACACCGGCGTGATCGGGATGCTGATCCTGACCCGGTGGTGGGATTTCTGGACCGGCTGAGCCCCCCGGACGACATGCGAGGGCCCCGGCAGCTGGAAGCTGCCGGGGCCCTCGTCACTTCACGACTTCACACCGCTTCTTCGAACCCGTCGCTCCACGGGCGCGGAGCGCCCGGAACGTGGACCGGGAGCGGAGATCAGCTGCCCTGGGAGACGTTGCCCGAGAGGACCGGGATGTTGTCCAGGATGTGCGAGAGCGGCTCGTCGCCCTTGGCCTGGGTGGAGTTCTCGGTGCACTGCTGGTTCTGCGGGTTGGACAGGACGTTGATGTCCTGGACGCCGACGTTGACCAGGGCGACCAGCGACTGGGCGTTGACCTTGGCCGGCAGGCCGATGCAGGGCTTGTTCAGGGTGCCCTGGACGAGGCCGAGCTGCGGGCTCATGTCACCGTGGGTCTTCTGGTTGCCGTACGCCTGCACGGCGCCGTTCCCGTTGACGGTGTTGATCCCGTTGTCGTTGCCGATCGCCATGGCGGGGGCGGCAACAGCAGCGCCCGCGCCGACGGCGGCGGCGGTGACCGCGGCAGCAGTCATGATCTTCTTGAGCATCTTGATCCTTTTTTCGCACGAGTGCCCGCTAGCGGAGCTCCCTGATCAACTGTCCTGCGGGAGGTTGGTTCTCCTGCTTCACTCAAACGGCCTGTCCGCGGGCATGTTTTCCCCGGGTGGGGTGAGCCGCCCCCGGACGCGTGCGCGAAGCCCGTACGCACCACGCAGCGGCGTAGGGGGCCCCGCGTTCCTGTTGCGGTCCGTAGAACCCGTTCGCACGGTGGGTAAGGAAGCGGATCGATCGGGTCCGTTTCTGAGCGACCACCAGAAGGAACACCCATGCACCGCACCAAGGCCTCCCGCATCCGCGTCCTCGTCCCGTCGGCCCTGGCGGTCGTCATACTCTCCGGCGCGGCTGCTCCCGCGGGCGCCGCGGAGGGTGCCGGTGCCGCCGCGAACCGAGTGGCGGCCGCCCAGGAGGAGATCAACGAGAGGGTGGCGGCGGCGGGTCCCGTCGAAGACGCCCTCGCCGCGGTCTCCAAGATCCTGGCGGACCTGACCAAGAGCCTGGGCACGCTGCTTCCGGGGATCAAGATCCCCGAGATCAAACTGCCCACGCTCCCGGCCCTGCCGGGGATCCCCGAGATCCCGGCGATCCCCGGCCTCCCGGCGATCCCCGGCCTCCCGGACCTGCAGCTCCCGGCGGTTCCGGCGATTCCGGAGATCCCCGACATCCCGATTCCCGACGTTCCGATCCCGGAGGTCCCGGCGCTCCCGGTCTCCGATCCCGCGGCCCCGCCCGCGGCGGTGGTGCCGGCGGCGCCGGCGGCACCCGGGACACCGGCGGGGCTCGTCCCGAAGCTCCCGTCGTTCGCCGAGTTCCTCCCGTAGGGGCCGGCTTCCGTACGCGGACCCGCACGCGGTTACGACTATTGGGCTGAACAGGTCTGATCGCGTGCGGAACCGTGTCGTCTGGGAAGGTGGACCGTTTCGCTCGATGTGAGCCCCGGAATCGGGGCAGAACATCGAAGAGAAGGTGCACTTCCCATGAACACTGCCAAGAAGGCCGCCCTGGTCCTGGCCACCGCTGGTCTCGCTGCGGCCGGTGCCGCCGGCTCCGCTATGGCCGACTCGTCGGCCGAGGGCGCGGCCGTGGGTTCCCCCGGTGTCCTCTCGGGCAACCTGGGTCAGGTCCCGGTCCACGTTCCGGTCAACGTCTGCGGCAACTCCGTGAACGTGATCGGCGCGCTGAACCCGGCGTTCGGCAACGTCTGCGTCAACGACTGACGTTCGGCACACCACATGACTGTGGGCGCCCCCGGCCTCGCCGGTGGCGCCCACAGTCATGTCGGCAGGTGAACGGGCCGGACCGTCAGTGCTTGCCGCCGTTGAGCTTCACTCCGCCCAGCAGCGGGGAGGCCTGCGTGGCCCCGTTGGCGAGGTTCATCACCTCGGCCGGAGCGTCGTTGCGGACCTCGTTGACCTTCTGGACGGTGGTCACGACCTTCTCGACGCTCTCGCCCTGTTCGGCCAGCCCGTTGCCCACGGTCTGCGGCAGCGCCGCCGATACCGGGTTCACCGAGTCGGTGACGGCCGTCAGCCCGCTCGTCAGGCTCATGGGGACGGCCGGCGCCTCGGTGGCGGCGAAGGCGGGGGAGGTGGCGCCGAGGGCGGCGACGGAGCCGACGACGACTGCGGCGACCTTCGAGAGCTTCATTATCGAAATCCTTTTCCAGTGGCGACCGTCGCGCCACTTTCGACCTGGTTAACGATTACCCGGCGCCGCGGAAACGCGGAACCGAACACGGCAACGGCCGGAGAATCCGACAAGGGACTCTCCGGCCGATATTTCTTCTGATTACCGGTATTGCCGTCAGGCCGCGTTACGGGACCTGCGGTACAGAATGGCGCCGCCCAGGATCAGGACCGAGGCGAGGGCCGCCGCGGCTCCGGGCGCTCCGGCGCCGGTCGCGGCCAGCTCCTGCCGCGCGGGGCCCGCGGGGACCGCCGCGACGGGAACGGCCTCGGGCGCGGGCGCCGGGGCCGGTGCCGGGGCGGGAAGCGGGGCCGGGGCGGGCGCCGGGGCGGGCACCGGTGCCGGGGGGAGCGGGACGGGCAGGTCACCGGCGGGGGCCGCCGGCGGCTGGTCGGCCGGGGGCACTACCGGCGCCGGGTGCTCCACGACCTGGCTGCCGCGCGGGGGCATCGGCGCCGGAGCCTCCCACGCGACGGGGACCGGCGCGGGCAGCGTGTGCGGAGCCTCCTCCACTACGGGAGCGGGCGCGGGGGCCGGAGCCGGAGCCGGCAGCGGTGCCGGTACGGGCTCGGGCTGCGGCGCGGGCGCCTCCACTACGGGAGCGGGCGCGGGCGCCGGAGCGGGCGCCGGGTGCTCCGCCTCGGGCGCGGGCAGCGGCTTCGGCGCGGGGGGCGCGTGATGCGGGGCCGGGGCCGGGGGCTGCTCGCCGTGCGGCTGCGGCGGGTGCTGCGGCCGCGGCTCGGGCCGCTCCGGGGCGGGGTGGTCGTCGCACTCCTCCTCGCCGGAGTCGCCGTAGCCGCCCCGGGGCCCGGGCCCGTGGTCCTCGTGGCCGCCCTGCTGCCCGGGGCCGCTGTCGCCGTAGCCCCCGTGCTGCTCGGGGCCGCTGTCTCCGTAGCCGCCCTGCTCGTGCGGCTGGTCGTGCTGGTTGACGTAGTGCCGGACCTGCTCCGCCTGCTGCGGGCTGAGGTAGCGCTCGTAGTCGTACCCGGCGTCGGAGCCGGTGGTGGTGGCGCAGTTGTTGCCCATGGCGGGGTTGAGGCCCGCTCCGGCGTCCACGGTGTTGCCGCACACGTTCGGCGCGAAGGTGATCGGTACCGAGACGCTGTTGCCGGCCAGTACGCCCGGTGAGTGGGAGGCCTCGGCCATGGCCCCGGGTTGCGCATAGGCCGCGCCGGTCGCGATCGACAGCAGACTCGACGCAGCGGCCGCGGTGAGCACCCCCTTGCCCAGTACCTGTCGGCTCAGTACCTGTCGCATGGGTCCTTCCCTGTCTACCGGCCCTGCGGCCGGTGCTGAATCGAAGGTGGCCTCGGAGTGGAAAGCCGGGCACACCGCGTCGACCCCGAGTTTGTGTGCCCTATCTGGCAAAAGGGCTTCGGCAAGGGGTGTAGCAGGTG
>NZ_JBHXKA010000232.1:0-6806 GCF_042722885.1 Streptomyces sp. NPDC058401 | reverse complement strand
CCCCAGAAGGGGTCCGGGCAGCGCCCGGGGAACGGTGGAAGGGCGGGTAGGGGACTTCGCCCCGCAGGGCCGAACCACCCGCACCCGCCCGCTACGCCCGCGACCCCACCGGACCGGCACTCGCGGACGCCCCCGGCGGGACCGCCGCAGCCAACGAACCCGGGCCCGGTACGGCCGGGGCGGGCACGACCGGAGCAGGCGAGCCCGCAGGCACAGGCGGCACAGCCGGAGCCGGCGCAGCCGAGGGCGCCACAGCCGGCAACACCAGCAGCGTCCCGATCCGCAGCACCTCGGGCCGCCCCCCGATCACCCCCCGGTTCGCCGCATGGAGCGCCTGCCACCCACCCCGCACCCGATGCCTCCGCGCGATCCCCACCAGCGTGTCCCCGCCCCGCACCACGTGCATCCGCCCCGCCAGCCCGTACCGCTTCGCGCACACGGGCCACGCCTCCCAGCCCTGGCTCCCGAGCAGCTCCTCCCCGATCCGGATCTGCTGCTCCCGGGTGGCGAGGTCGGCTCTCGGGGCGAAGGCCAGCCCCCCGTGCTCCTCCCACGTCGGCTGCCAGAACTGCAGTCCGCCGTAGAAGCCGTTCCCCGTGTTCACCGTCCAGCGGCCCCCGCTCTCGCAGTCGGCCACGCAGTCCCAGGGCCACTGCCCGCCGGGTCCGCAGTCCACCGCCCGGCCGGGGGCCCCGGGCCGCGGCGGGGGCGGCGCCGCGACCGCCGCCCCGGGCGACGCCGACGCCAGCACGAGGAGCACCAGCGCCGCCGCGCCCACCCCACCCGGAACCCCGAAGTTGCGCATCGCGTCACGCTACGCAGCCCCGTACCGCCCCCCGCGCGCGCCACACCGCGCCCCGCGCGCCCCCACCCGCTCGGCCCACCGGCCAAACGGCCAGCAGCGACCATCAACTGCGCACAAACCAAAAAGAGTTGGCACGAAAACAACGGCCCGGTCGGACCGTTCACTCCTTCGGGGGTCCGGTTCGATTCCGTTCCCTCAAACGGCGTGACCCCGGCCGCCACTCCCCCGTTGAGCCCGGCGAGCCGGAACCCCCCGGCCCCGCACGCCTAGTCCGAGGAGCCACCCCGTGCCGCGCATGCTCGAAGTCAGTGATGAGGTACGTGCCGAGATCGGCGACGAGGAGGCCGAGCGGCTGCTCGCAGGTGACGGGTCCCCGGGCAGTTACGACTGCACCTCCTGCCGCACCCCCGGCGACTCCGAGCGCGAGCAGACCAGCACCGTGCTGTTCGTCGGGGACGAGACGGCCGTGCTGGCCTTCGCCCACGCCGGCTGCATCCCCTCGCAGGTCGTCTCCGTGCCCGAGGCGGACCTCCAGGGCGCCGTCCGCTCCATCACCGGTGACAGCCCCGCCCCGGCGGCCTCGGCCGCCGGCGACGTACCGCAGTCCGTGCCCGGCGGCCAGGCCGTCCTCGGCATCACCAGCGGCCTGATCCTGATCAACGGCGAGCTGCACCCCGCCCTGGTGGTGGAGCCGACCGCGCCCATCGCGCGCCCCGGCACCACCGGTCCCGGCGACGACTTCCTCCCGCTCCTCATCGAGCAGGGCTTCATCCCCATGACCGACACCGAAGAGGTCCCGCAGGCCCTGAGCGGCTGGTCGATCCTGCTCGCCGCCGGCCAGCTGCACTCCGTGCTGCAGCCCGGTCAGATCGCCTGGTGGCAGGCGCACCGGCCGCTGTCGGTCACCGACGGCTGGCGGGCCGCCGTCAACAAGACGCAGCGCGTCCTGGTGTACGCGGCCCCCGTCGGCACCATCGGCCAGCAGCCCCGCGAGGACCTGCTGCGCGACGCCCTGGACAAGGCCGCCCGCAACGGCAAGCTGGTCGCCGCCTCGATGCCGCTGGCGGGCACCCCGGGCGCCTGAGGTCCGGTCCCCCGGGACCCCCCGGGCTCCCGCTCCCCGCTCTGCCCTTCCGTCCCCGAATCGGCCGTCCGACCCCCGTCACAGGGGGCCGGGCGGCGTGCGCCGGGGGTGCGCGGTCCGTCCCGCGCACCCCCGGCGATCTGCGTTTTCCGCCCCGCGACCCCGCATCCGCGGGCCGCCGGTTTCGTTGGCAGATACGTGCATTCCTACGATGTCTCCCGCGCCCCGTCCTATCCGAGCAGCGTCCCCCCGATGCGCCCCGTACGGGAGCTGGGGAGCTCTCCGGCCGTCTCGCACACCCCCATCTACGACACGCTGTACTCGGAGTACCTGCGCGCCTTCCGGGCCCTGCCCGGCGACCGCACCGGCGAGGAGGACCTCGGCTTCACGGCGTTCTCGTACGGGGGGCCGTACAGCGGTGCGTACGCGGGCGGCGCGGGTGCGTACGGCAGCGGTTCCGCCCCGGGCTCCGCGAGCGCCTACGGGAGCGGCTGGAACGGTTCCTCATGGCAGCCGGCGGGACAGCACGCCGGGCAGCAGGCGGACGCCTGGCAGCCCTCCCCCGCTCCGCAGCCGCAGTACTCGTACGCCGGCGCCGGATACGCCAACGGGCGGCAGCACCAGACCGGGATGCAGCACATCCCGGCGGCCCTGCCGCCCGCTCCGCGCCGGGGCTACTAGCCCCGGCCAAGCCCTACCGAACCGCCACTACATCTTGCGCTTGTGCAGTGCACCGCGCTTCTCGCGGACGCGGACCGAGATGTGGATCGGGGTCCCCTCGAAGCCGAACTCCTCGCGCAGGCGGCGCTCGATGAAGCGGCGGTAGCCGTGCTCCAGGAAGCCCGAGGCGAAGAGGACGAACCGCGGCGGCTTGCTGCCCGCCTGCGTACCGAACAGGATGCGCGGCTGCTTGCCGCCACGGATCGGGTGCGGGTGGGCGGCGACGACCTCGCCGAGGAAGGCGTTCAGACGGCCGGTCGGGATGCGCGTCTCCCAGCCGGCGAGCGCGGTCTCGATGGCCGGGACCAGCTTCTCCATGTGGCGGCCGGTGAGCGCCGAGACGTTCACCCGGGGCGCCCAGGCGACCTGCTGCATCTCGGTCTCGATCTCGCGCTCGAGGTAGTAGCGGCGCTCCTCGTCGAGGTCGTCCCACTTGTTGTACGCGATCACGATCGCGCGGCCCGCCTCGACGGCCATCGTGATGATGCGCTGGTCCTGGACGGAGATCTGCTCGGTCGTGTCGATCAGGATGACCGCGACCTCCGCCTTCTCCACGGCGGCGGCCGTGCGCAGCGAGGCGTAGTAGTCCGCGCCCTGCTGGAGGTGGACCTTCTTGCGGATGCCCGCGGTGTCGATGAACTTCCAGGTGACGCCGCCGAGCTGGATCAGCTCGTCGACCGGGTCGCGGGTGGTGCCGGCCATCTCGTTGACGACGACACGGTCCTCCTTGGCGACCTTGTTCAGGAGGGAGGACTTGCCGACGTTCGGGCGGCCGATGAGCGCGATCCGGCGGGGACCGCCGACGGCGGTGCCGAAGGTCTGCTCGGGGGCCTCGGGCAGGGCCTCCAGGACGGCGTCGAGCATGTCGCCGGTGCCGCGGCCGTGCAGGGAGGAGACCGGGTGCGGGTAGCCGAGGCCCAGCGACCACAGCGAGGCCGCGTCGGACTCGCCGCTCTGGCCGTCGACCTTGTTGGCGCACAGGACGACGGGCTTGCCGGCCTTGCGCAGCAGGCGCACGACGGCCTCGTCGGTGTCGGTGGCGCCGACCTTGGCGTCCACGACGAAGACGACGGCGTCGCAGGCCTCGATGGCGTACTCGGCCTGGGCGGCGACGGAGGCGTCGATGCCGAGGACGTCCTGCTCCCAGCCGCCGGTGTCGACGACCTTGAAGCGGCGGCCGGCCCACTCGGCCTCGTAGGTGACGCGGTCGCGGGTGACGCCGGGCTTGTCCTCGACGACCGCCTCGCGGCGGCCGATGATCCGGTTCACCAGGGTCGACTTGCCGACGTTCGGGCGGCCGACGACGGCGAGGACCGGGAGCGGGCCGTGGCCCGCTTCCTGGAGCGCGCCCTCGACGTCCTCGATGTCGAAGCCTTCTTCCGCGGCGAGCTCCATGAACTCCGCGTACTCGGCATCGCCAAGTGCTCCGTGGTCTTGCTGGTCGTTCATGAAGTCCGTTCCTCGTCGTTCGTGGTGATCGGTGGGGCCCGCGCAGCGCGGTTCCACTACTAGGTCCAGTCTCGCTCAGCGCCCGGTCAGGCGCTTCGCGTCGGCCAGGTGGGCGGTCAGCCTGTCCTGGATGCGTACGGTGGCCTGGTCCAGCGCGGTACGGGTACGGCGGCCACTGCCGTCCCCGGCGTCGAAGGCATCGCCGAAGACGATGTCGACCCTGCTCTTCAGCCGTGGCAGCGCCTTGACGACGCGGCCGGAGCGTTCGGTGCTGCCCAGTACGGCGACCGGCACGATGGGGGCGCCGGAGCGGACCGCGAAGTACGCGAGGCCCGCGCGCAGCGAGGCGAAATCACCCTCGCCGCGAGTGCCCTCGGGGAAGATCCCCAGGGCTCCGCCGTTCTCCAGTACGCCCAGCGCGCGGCTGATGGCGCCCCGGTCGGCGCCGGAGCGGTCCACCTTGACCTGCCCGATCCGGTCGAGGAAGGGGCCGAGCGGACCGACGTACGCCTCCTTCTTGATCAGGAAGTGCAGCGGCCGCGGGGCGGTGCCCATGACCATGGGGCCGTCGATGTTGTGCGAGTGGTTCACGGCCAGGATGACGGGCCCGGTGGCGGGGACCTTCCAGGCCCCCAGCACGCGCGGCTTCCAGAGGCCGTACATGAGCCCGATGCCGATCCGCCGGCCGACCGCCGCACCCTTGAGGGAGGGCGTATCGCTCACGCGCGGCCCCGCTTCTCTTCCACCAGGGTAACCACGCACTCGATGACCCGGTCCAGCGTGAGCTCGGTGGTGTCCACCTCGACCGCGTCGCCGGCCTTGGCCAGCGGGGAGGTCTTGCGGCCGGAGTCGGCGGCATCGCGCTTGATCAGCGCTTCCTTGGTGGCCGCGAGGTCCGCGGCCTCCTTGCCCCGCAGCTCGCCGCTGCGGCGGGCCGCGCGGGCCTCGGCGGAGGCGGTGAGGAAGACCTTCAGGTCGGCGTCGGGCAGCACGGTGGTGCCGATGTCCCGGCCCTCGACCACGATGCCCTCGGCCTCGTCGGCCGCTTCGGCGGCGATGGAGCGCTGGAGCTCGGTGATCAGGGTGCGCACCTCGGGGACGGCGCTCACGGCGCTGACCTTGGAGGTGACCTCCTGGGTCCGGATCGGGCCGGAGGCGTCCTGGCCGTCGACGGTGATGGTGGGGGCGGACGGGTCGGTGCCGGACACGATGACGGGCTTGCCCGCCGCGAGGGCGATGGCCTGCGGGTCATCGATGTCGATGCCGTTGGTGATCATCCACCAGGTGATGGCCCGGTACTGGGCACCGGTGTCCAGGTAGCGCAGCCCGAGCTTGGCGGCCACGGCCTTGGAAGTGCTGGACTTGCCCGTGCCGGAGGGACCGTCGATGGCGACGATCACGGCGGTCGGAGCTGCGGTTTCCACGGTGCGGGCACCTTCCTGGTTGCGCGTACGTGTCCGGGCGCGCCAATAGCGCCCCTCCTCCAGGTTACCGGGCTTTTCGCCGCCGCCCGCCGGGGCGTCGGCGGGGGGCGGCGGGCGGGGCGTGCGGGCAAGATCGGGAAGGGAGCGGCAAGACACCCCCTACTGCTGGCGCAGTGCCCAGCCGCGTTCGCGCAGCTCGGCCTGGAGGCCCGCCACCGCCCGGGGTTCGACCATCAGCTGGACCAGGCCCGCCTGCTGCCCGGTCGCGTGTTCGATCCGCACGTCCTCGATGTTGACCCCGGCCCGGCCGGCGTCGGCGAAGATCCGGGCGAGCTCGCCCGGCTGGTCGGAGATGAGGACGGCCACGGTCTCGTAGACCGTCGGCGCGGCCCCGTGCTTGCCCGGGACCCGGACCCGCCCCGCGTTGCCGCGGCGCAGTACGTCCTCGATGCCCGCCGCCCCGTCCCGGCGCTTGGACTCGTCGGCCGACTGAAGGCCCCGCAGGGCTTCCACCGTCTCCTCCAGGTCGGCGGCGATCCCGGCGAGGACGTCCGCCACGGGTCCCGGGTTGGCGGAGAGGATCTCCACCCACATCCGCGGGTCGGAGGCGGCGATCCGGGTCACGTCGCGGATGCCCTGCCCGCACAGCCGCACCGCGGTCTCGTCGGCCTCCTCCAGCCGGGCGGCGACCATGCTGGAGACGAGCTGCGGGGTGTGGGAGACCAGGGCGACGGCCCGGTCGTGGGCGTCGGCGTCCATGACCACCGGGACGGCCCGGCACAGCGCCACCAGCTCCAGCGCCAGGTTCAGCACCTCGTGGTCGGTCTCCCGGGTCGGCGTCAGTACCCAGGGGCGGCCTTCGAAGAGGTCGGCGGAGGCCGCGAGCGGTCCGGACTGCTCCTTGCCCGCCATCGGGTGGGTGCCGATGTACGCCCTGGTGTCCACGCCGAGCGCATCCAGCTCCCGGCGCGGTCCGCCCTTGACGCTGGCCACGTCCACGTAGGCGCGGGCCAGGTCGCGGCCTATGGCGTCGGCGAGGGCGGCGGCCACGTGGGCGGGCGGTACGGCGATGACCGCGAGGTCCGCCTTGCCCTGGAAGGGCTCCTCCGTGCCGGCGCCCAGCGCGGCGGCCGTACGGGCCTGCCCCTGGTCCCGGTCGGACAGGTGGACGGCGATGCCGCGGGCGGCGAGGGCGAGCGCCGCGGAGGTGCCGATCAGTCCGGTTCCGATGACGACGGCGGTTCTCACGGGGTGCTCTCCAGGTGTACAGGGGTGTGGGGCGGCGGTACCTGCCTCAGGGTAGCCAGCGGGAACGGCGCGAGGG
>NZ_JBHXKA010000231.1:0-6954 GCF_042722885.1 Streptomyces sp. NPDC058401 | reverse complement strand
ATCCGTCACCGGCCGGCCGCACCCTCGGGGGCGGCGACCCGGGCAGGCGCACCCGGCCCGCGGCCGGGGGCGGCCCCGGCGGCCCGCCTGCGTCCACGCCGTCCACGGGCGTCGCCGGAGGCGGGCTCACCCGTCCCGCTCCCGGAGGGGAGCGCCCACCAGGCCGCCAGGCCGATGATCACTCCGGTCAGGACGGTCGAGGGGCCCCCGATGTCCGCGTAGAGGAAGTCGGTGAGCTGCCAGACGAGCAGGCCGGTCGCGATGAGTCCGCAGTCCCGGACCGCGGAGGGTCCGGCCAGGCACCGCCGCAGGCCCGCCACGAGCAGGGCCAGCCAGCCGCCCGCCAGGGCGATCAGCCCGGTCAGCCCCTGCTCGCTCAGCACCAGCAGGTACATGTTGTGCGGGGACAGCAGCGGCTGGCGGATGTATCCCTGGCCGGCGCCCGCGGTGTCGCTGCCGGAGGACAGGGCCAGCCCGGAGTGCGCGTCCCGGTTGGCCGGGAAGCCCTTCAGGCCGACGCCCACCGCGGGCCGCTCGCGCCACATCGACCCGGCCGCGGCCCACATCGTGTAGCGGTCGGTCACCGACTGGTCGGGGGCGTCGGACACCTGCGTGATCGAGGTCAGCCGCTCCGCGACCATCGCGGAGCCGACGCCGAAGCCGCCCACGAGGACCACCCCGGCGGCGGCCAGCGCCAGGAGCACCTTCAGGGCCCGCCGGATCCCGGCGAGGACCATCACCAGTCCGGCCGCGGCGAAGGTCGCGATCCAGGCGCCCCGACTGAAGGACAGCACCAGCGGGAGCACCAGGATCAGCGCCGCCGCGCCCGAGGCCCGCCGGACCCGCGCCGGCAGCCCCGGCGCGAGTGCGCCGGCGGTGGCGACGACCAGGCCGTAGGCCACGACGGTGGCCATGCCCATGACGTCGCCGGGTCCGAAGGTGCCCACGGCGCGGATGTCCTCGCCCTGGTACGAGGCCCCGGTGTGGGTGGCGAACTGCACCACGCCCACCGCTCCCTGGACCAGCGCCAGCACCACGAAGCACCCCGCGGCCAGCCGGAACTCGGAGGCGTCCCGCACCAGCAGCACGATCGCCGCCGGGACCAGCACGAACACCTGGAGGTAGCGCACGAACCCGGGCAGGGCCGCGTACGGGTCCCCCGCGGTCACCGTGGAGACGGCGAGCCCGACGGCCGGCAGGCCGAGGACGAGCACCCCGAGCG
The DNA here is from genome assembly GCF_042722885.1 of Streptomyces sp. NPDC058401. Taxonomy (NCBI): domain Bacteria; kingdom Bacillati; phylum Actinomycetota; class Actinomycetes; order Kitasatosporales; family Streptomycetaceae; genus Streptomyces; species Streptomyces sp. NPDC058401. The sequence continues at coordinate 5,732 of NZ_JBHXKA010000231.1, read as the reverse complement.
GGCTCAGCGGCCGGACCCGGCCCCGCAGGGCCTGGATCCCGCAGACGAACACGAGCAGCAGCGAGGCGGCGTCGGCCGGACCGACCTTCCCCGAGGCGGTCGCGTCACCGGCCGGGACGGGGATCAGGAGGGCCAGTACGGTCGCGGCGAGCGGCAGCAGCGGCCAGTGCCGGCGCAGCAGGTCGGCGGTGTCCGGGCGGGACCAGGACGTCGGTGCGGCAAGGCTCATGCTTTAGCTGCCCCCCAGCCGGAAGCGGAAGAAGGAGGCCGCGGTGCGGGCCAGGATCCACAGGTCCTGCCACAGCGACCAGGTGTCGATGTAGTGGTTGTCGAAGCGGGCCCGGTCCTCGATGGAGGTGTCACCGCGCAGCCCGTTGATCTGGGCGAGGCCGGTGATGCCGACGGGCATCCGGTGCCGGGCCTCGTACCCGGGGTGCACGCTGCTGAACTTGGCCACGAAGAAGGGCCGTTCGGGGCGCGGACCGACGAGGCTCATATCGCCGCGGACCACGTTCCACAGCTGCGGCAGCTCGTCCAGCGAGGACTTGCGCAGGAAGGAGCCGATCGGGCTCATCCGGCAGTCGCCGGCCACCGTCCAGCGGGTGGCGGACTCGTGCGCGTCGGCGCGCAGGGTGCGGAACTTCAGCAGGGTGAAGGGGCGCCCGTACAGGCCGACCCGCTCCTGCCGGAAGATCACCCCCGGCCCGTCGGAGATCCGCACGGCGAGCGCGCAGACGCCCATCACGGGGGCGGCGGCCAGCAGGGCGATCGCGGCGAGCGAGGAGTCGATGACCCGCTTCACGTACCGCTCGACGGGCCGCGCCGGGCGCGGCAGCAGCGGCTGGACGGCGTACCCCCACAGCTGGTCGGCGGGCTGCGCGACGCGCATCCCGGTGACCTTGGCGGTGCCCGCCGGGTCGGCGAGCCAGAGCCGGCAGCCGTGGTCGTGGAAGAGCCGGACCAGGGAGGCGGTGCGTTCGTCGGCCTCGGGCGGGCGGGTGAAGACGGCGTGCCGGACGGAGTTCTGGATGACGGCGCGCCGGATGTCCTCGTGGGTGGCCAGTACGGGCACTCCCGCCGCCGCCTCCCCGTCGGGCCCGGTGTCCGCGAGCCCGACGGGGCGCAGTCCGTACTCGGGTCGCCCGTGCAGGGCGGCGGCCACCGCGCTCGCCCCGGCGCCGGGTCCGACGACCAGGGCGGAGGCGGGGCGGCGGGTGCGGGTGCGGCGGCGGAGCTGGTTGACGGCTCCGCGTCCCGCGCAGGCCAGTACGACCTGGACGCAGAAGGCGCCGAGCAGCGCGCTCCACCCCAGGGCGTCGCCCGGGGCGGTGGCGGCCAGCACGGCGGCGGCCCCGCACCACAGGGCGGCGGCCCGCCCGGCGAGCGCGGGCAGTTCGAGGAGCGCGGAGGGGGCGAGCCGCGGCCGGTACAGCCCGGCCTGGGCGTGCAGCGCGATCAGGCCCAGGGCGAGGGGGGCGGCCGCCGCGAGGGGCAGCTCCGCTCCGGGCAGCGCCGCCACCCCCGCCACGGCGGCGAGGGCGTCGGCGGCCAGCAGCGGAGCGGTCCCGTCCCGGCGGCGCACCCGCTCGGGCCGTACGGCGGCCCGGGCGCGGTCGGCCTTGGGTCCGCGCGGCGGGTGGATGGCGGTCACGGAACGCCGCACGGCGGTGAGGCCGGCGCCGGCCGCGGTACTGGTGGCCGCACTGGTCGCGCCGCCGCCGGCGGTGCTCGCGGTCGTGGTCGCGGTCGTGGTCGTGGTCGTTCCGGTGAGTCCGGTGATGCCGGTGATACCGCCGGCGGGCCCCGTGCCGTCCTGCCCGGTGTGCCGGGCGGGTGCGCTGTCCATCGTCATCGGCTGATGCGCTCCTGGTTCAAGGGCCGGGGCCTGCCCAGCAGTTCGTGATACAGACCGGTGACCGCGTCCGTGGTGCGCCGCACGTCGAATTCCATCCGGGCGTGCCGCTCCGCCTGCTCCCCGAGTTCGGCGAGCAGCCGCGGCTCGGCGAGCAGCCCGCCCAGGGCCTTGGCCAGCGCCGTCGGGTCCTCCGGTTCCACCAGGCACAGCCGTCCCTGGCCGGGCGGGAGGCTCTCCCTGGCACCGCTGACGTCGGAGACCAGGACCGGGCGGCCACAGGCCATGGCTTCGAGCGGGGCGAGCGCCATGCCTTCCCACCGCGACGGCAGTACAACGAGATCGGCGGCCCGAAGCCACGGCCGGATGTCGAAGGCGGCCCCCGCGAAGTGGACCGAGGGCGGGGCTCCGCGGCGCAGCCGTTCCATGTCGGGACCGTCCCCGACGAGCACCAGACGGGCCCCGGGAACGGCTCCGAGCAGCTCCGGCCAGGCGCGCAGCAGGACGTCCTGCCCCTTCTGCTGGCAGAGCCGGCCGACGCAGACGGCGAGCGGCCCGTCACCCTGGAAGGCGGCGGGCAACGGGAGTTCGGCGCGGGCCCGGGCCTTGTCCTGGACGGGGTCCGGGCCGCCGGGGCGGAAGTACGCGAGGTCGACGCCGTTGCGGATCACCGACCAGCGGGCGGCGATCCCCTCGGACTCGCCGGTGCGGCGTTCGGCCTCGCTGACGCAGAGCACCCGGTCGGCCCAACGGGCCCCGAAGCGCTCCCAGCGCAGCGCGAGCGCGGCGGTGGCCCCGCCCACGGCGTCGAAGGACCAGGCGTGCGGCTGGAAGACGGTCGGGACGGCCCCGCGCACGGCGAGCCGCCCGGCGAGTCCGGCCTTGGCGCTGTGGGCGTGCAGGACGTCGGGCCGGACCCGTGCGATCAGGCGGCGCGCGCCGAGGACTTCGGCGGCCAGCCCCGGTCCGGGGGCCCGCCCGGCACGCCAGGTGAGCACCTCGGCCCCGGCCTCACGGGCGGCGTCCGCGAGTTGTCCGCCGCGCGGGCAGCCGACGTAGGTCCGCAGGCCGGCCGCGGACTGGGCGCGTACGAGGTCGACGACGACGCGGGCGACCCCGCCCTCGACCGGCTGGACGAGGTGGAGGACGGCCGGAGGCCGGGAGGGGGAGGAGGAAGGGGAGGGAGAGGGTGAAGAAGGCTGTGTCGGCACGTGGAGTGGTCTCCTGCGTTCAGCGGCGCGCGTCTGTCTGAACGAAGAGCACACCGAGGAAATGACCCTGGTTTTCGCCTGTGAACCCGAAGGTCAGGCTGCGGGCGCCACCGGACAGGGCGGGGCTCAGATCGAACACGTCCGCGTCATATCCGAGGTTATTCATATGTTCGGGCTGTCGCACGAACGAGTGATCTCCGAATTCCGTGATCGTGGAATTCATAACATCATTAAAAGGATTTTCTCCGTCACTGAGACTGATCCGGCGCCCGCTGTCGGCGGTCACCGTGAGTGAATCCCCGAGCGTTCCGCGGTCCCCGTCGTACCCGACCACCCCGACCCGCCCCTGCGCTCCGGGCGCCGCATCCAGACCGGCGAGCTCCACCGTCTCGCCCGCCGCCTCGCCGGCCCCCGCGGCCAGCCCTTCGAAGCCGTCCCAGACCGAGACCCTGCGCACCGGCTCCTGCGGGTGCTCGTAGGCCACCACCAGCGTCCAGCCGCCCCAGGCACCCGCGTCCGAGTGCCCCATGGCGATGTTCAGCTGGGCCACCGTCCACATCCCGGCGCCGCCCTTGCGGACCAGCGGGGTCACGTCGGCGGAGGCCTGGTAAGCGTCGCCGGCCGCGTCGCTGCGGTGCCCGATCGCCGTGTCGGCCAGCACTTCCTTGTACGCGCCGCCCGGCTCGGCGACGAGCACCCGGCCGTTGTCCTCCGGCGGCTTCTGCTCGCCGACCCGCAGGTTCCCGCCCCAGTACAGCCGGGCGTACGAGACCTTCGCGCCCGCCGGGACCTTGAGCTCGGCCCGGGTGGAGTTGTAGGTGTCCGGGTCCTTGTCGACCTCGTCGTAGAACATCTCGTAGTCGCCGTTGGTCCCGGCCGCGCCCTTGTTGACCTCGGCGCACGGCTCGGCCTGCGCGGACTCCTCCTTGCGGCAGCCGATGGACGAGTTCGAGGCCCGGACCAGACCCCCGTGCTGCACGGCCTGGTAACGCTGGGTGAACGGAACCCGGGGCGCCTCCTTGACCAGCGGAGCCCGCACGCCCGGCGGGGCGGCGGCGGTAGCGGCAGTCGCACTCGCAAGAGGTGCGTTCACCGAAAGTGTGAGGCAGGACAGCAGACCGAGCGTGCCGAGGATTCTGCGGGAGGAACCCATGACCCTGTCTCCATTTTCGATCAAGGGGACAAAACAGGAGTGAACTTTGTCAGAAATCAGGAGGGAAATCACGCCGGACTCGCCCGTACGGCCTTTTGGGCGATAGCACGCACCCTGGAGACGGGCGGGTCGTTATGGGGTTGCACCATTGTTCGAACCGAAAGGAAAAACGGAGATGAAGAAGAGGCTGGTGCGCGGCACCACCCTGGCGGTCGCGAGCACCGCGCTGCTGATGGGCGGCGCGGGCCTCGCCTCCGCGCACGGTGGCGGCGGCGCGACGGCGAACGGCTTCACCGGCGGGTCCCCGGGCGTCCTGAGCGGCAACCTGCTCCAGGTCCCGGTCCACGTCCCGGTGAACGTCTGTGGCAACACCGTGAACGTGATCGCCCTGCTGAACCCCTCGTTCGGCAACACCTGCGTCAACGCCTGACGTCAACCGTGCCGCCCGAAACTTCGGCATCCGAGTGAACACACGCAACCCGAACCGCGGTTGTGCAGTTGATCCGAGTGCTTGAGTACCGGGCAATCCTGCAAAAAAGGGACCATCATGATCAAGAAGTTTGCGGCCGGCGCAGCGGTTGCCGCCTCGTTCGTCGGTCTGGGTGCCGCCATGGCCCCGCAGGCCATGGCCATCGGCAACGACCACGGCATCAACACCGTGAACGGCAACGGGGCCTCGCAGATCTACGGCAACCAGGCCACCTACGGCAACATGAGCCCGCAGATGGCGCTCATCCAGGGCTCGTTCAACAAGCCCTGCATCGCCCTGCCCGCCAAGGCCAACGTCCAGTCCGTCCTGGCTCTGGTCAACGTCGGCGTCCAGGACATCCCCGTCCTGTCCAGCCCGCAGAACCAGCAGTGCACCGAGAACTCCACCCAGGCCAAGGGCGACGAGGCTCTCTCGCACATCCTCAGCAACATCCCGGTCCTGTCCGGCAACGGCTCCGCCGGCAGCTGACAGCGCCGCGCCGGCTGACACAGCACCGCGCCAGTGGGGCCGTCGCACCTTCGGGTCGCGGCGGCCCCGCCGCATGTCGGGCCCCGGATAAAGACTCCGAAGCGACCGGAACAATCCGGCCACAATTCAGGACGCCACAGGCATCTGAGTGAATTGGCCGGAGGCGCGCGAAAATCCCCGGTTTCTTTTCACGGACCCACTCGTTGTTATTCCTGCAGCGGATAGACCTCTGCGGGAAGGAAACGAAAACAAATGACGTACAAGAAGGCAGTGGTGCTGGCCGCCGGCATTCTGATGGCCGCCGGTGCCGCCTCCCCCGCCATGGCCGACTCGGCTGCGGACGGCAAGGCCGTCGGCTCCCCCGGCGTCCTGTCCGGGAACGTGCTCCAGGTCCCGGTCCACGTCCCGGTCAACGTCTGCGGCAACACCGTCAACGTGATCGCCCTGCTGAACCCCGCGTTCGGCAACACCTGCGTCAACGCCTGACGAAGCGCCTGTGCCCGCAAGGGCAGACCTCCTCGGGGTGGGGGGGGAGGCGCGGGGTGTGGGGCAACACGC
>NZ_JBHXKA010000230.1:0-6970 GCF_042722885.1 Streptomyces sp. NPDC058401 | reverse complement strand
CCTACGGCCACTTCGGCCGCGAGCTGCCGGACTTCACCTGGGAGCGCACCGACCGCGTCGACGCCCTGCGCACCGCCGCCGGTCTGTAGTACCCGAAGAGGCCGGCGCGGCGCGGGGAACTCGGCGGTGCGCGACCCGAGCTCACGCGGGCCGGGTCAGGAGGCCTCCGTTTCGTCCGCCAGGTGGCGCAGGACGTCCTTCAGGTCGCCGCGCCGGGCGAAGGCCGTGCGCTGGCGGTGGGCGCCCGAGCCGTCGCGCAGCAGCCCGGCCATGGTGTGCGACGCGTGGTCGAGGTCGCCGGAGGCGGCCAGTTCGGGGGCCACCAGGTCGAGCAGGGCCTCCGCCAGGTCCGCCGCCGGGAGTTCGACCCCCGTGTACGGGTCCAGCCCGAACCCCTCCAGCCCGTCGTGGGCCGCCCGCCAGCGCGCGAGGCGCAGTACGTCGTCCCGTACGGGCGGATCGGGCCGCTGCTCGGCGATCTCGCGCAGGGCCGTCGCGACGAGGGCGCGGGACAGTTCGGCCTGCAGGATGGCCGAGTCGATGTCCGGGGACATGTCGGGGGCCCGGAGTTCGAGCGTCGGCCAGTTCCCCGAGGGCCGCAGGTCCCAGTAGACCATCTTGGTGTCGAGGGCCGCCCCGGAGCCGAGCAGGGTCTGCACGGAGCGCCGGAAGTGGGCCGTCGAGGTGAAGTGCGGCGGCAGGCCCGCCGAGGGCCAGCCCGCCCAGGCCATCGCCCGCCAGCTGGCGTGGCCGGTGTCACGGCCGCCCCAGAAGGGGGAATTGGCCGCCAGCGCGATCAGCGTGGGCAGCCAGGGACGGACCCGGTTGGAGACGGCCACCGCGGTGTCCACGTCGAGGGTGCCGATGTGGATGTGCCGGCCGCAGCTCACGAGGGTGTCGGTGAGGGCGCCGAAGCGCCGGGCCTGCTCGCGCTGGCGCGGCTCGTCGTCGGTCAGGTGGAGGGGGCCCTCCAGGGCGACCACCGGCGAGGGCGCCGCCAGCAGCCGGCAGCCGTGGGCGCGGGCCGCCCGCGCGAGGGTTCTGCGCAGACCGGCGAGCTCGCTGCGCAGGGTCGCGGCCGAGTCGGCGACGGGGGTGGAGATCTCCACCTGGTAGCGGGTGCCTTCGGGGTGCAGTTCGTGGGGGAGCCCCGCGGCGGTGGACAGGACGAGCGGGGCGGCCGGTACCACCCGCAGGGTGCGGGCGTCGACGAGGAGGAACTCCTCCTCGACCCCCAGCGTGAGGGGGAAGACCGGACCGGCGGCCCGCGGTCCCGCCGACTTCGGCCCCGTCTTCGTGGTGCCGGTTCTCGTGGCAGCGGTGCGTGCGCTGCCGGTGCTCGTGGTGCTGGTGCCAGGTTCGATCACTGCGCCTCCCTGGACATACGAGTCTTTTCATCATGAGCTGAACTCCAGGCGAGGAGGGCACGTCTATTCGGTCAAATGTCCGGTGATAGTGGCGGGTTACCGGCAAGGAATGCGCCGCCGCGGGGCGTCGGTTCCGGGTGGGGTGAGTGTTGCGCGTGCGTGAATGCGCAGTCCGCACGCCCGGACCCCCGGCGACGGCTGCTTATCATCCGATGTGACCCGTACGACCGCTCCAGCTCCGTCCACCCGTCCCCGGCGCCGCATATGGGCCGATCTCACCCCGCTGAAAACCTCCCCGGACTTCCGGCGGCTGTGGTTCGGCGGCATCGTCTCCTGGCTGGGCCAGGCGATGACGGCCCTGGCCATTTCGCTCCAGGTCTACGAGATCACCGGCTCCAGCTTCTCCGTCGGACTGGTCGGGCTCTGTTCGCTCGTCCCGCTGGTCACCTTCGGGCTCTACGGCGGGGCCATCGCCGACACCGTCGACCGGCGCAAGCTCGGCCTCTTCAGTGCGCTCGGCCTGGCCGCCCTCTCCTTCGCCCTGGCCGGCGCCGCGCTCATGGACTACCACCGGGTCTGGCTGCTGTACTCCGTGGTCGCGCTCCAGTCCCTCTGCGGGGCCCTCAACGGGCCCGCCCGGTCGGCGATGATCCCGCGGCTGCTCCCCGCCGAGCAGCTGCCCGCCGCCAACGCGCTGAACTCCGTGGTCATGACCTTCGGGATGACGGCCGGCCCGGCGCTGGGCGGGGTCATCGTCGGCTGGTGGGGCTACCAGGCCGCGTACCTGATCGACGCCCTCACCTTCGGCGCCGCCCTCTACGCGACGTGGCGGCTGCCGCCGATGAAGCCCGAGGGGGCGGGCGGCCGCACCGGGCGGGCCTCCGTGCTCGACGGCCTGCGCTTCCTCGGGACCCGGCCGAACATCCGGATGACCTTCTTCTCCGACCTGGCCGCCATGGTGCTGGCCCAGCCGAAGGCGCTGTTCCCGGCCATCGCAGTGCTCTGGTACGGCGGCGACGCCAAGACGGTCGGGCTGCTCGTGGCCGCCCCCGCCGTCGGGGCGCTGCTCGGGGGACTGCTCTCCGGCTGGCAGGGGCGGATCCGCCGGCACGGGGCGGCGATCCTGCTCTCCGTCGCCGGGTGGGGGCTGGCCATCGCCGTGTTCGGGCTGACCCGGAACCTCTGGCTCGGGCTGCTCTTCCTGGCCCTGGCCGGATGCGCCGACAGCATCTCGATGGTGTTCCGCACCACGATGCTCCAGGCCGCGACCCCGGACGGGATGCGGGGCCGCCTGCAGGGCGTCTTCATCGTGGTCGTCGCCGGCGGGCCCCGGCTCGGGGACTTCCTCGCCGGGGCCACCGCCGAGCTCACCTCCCCGACCGTCGCGATCACGGGCGGCGGGCTCGGCTGCGTCCTCGTCCTGGGCCTGCTGGCCCTGCGGTGGCGGGGGTTCGCCCGGTACGACGCGCGAACTCCGCAGGCCTGAGGGGGAGGGCGGCCCCGGGTTCGGGCCCGGGGTTCCGTCGCCGGGCGGTGCCTTACGCGTCCACCGGCTCGCGGGTGCGGTCGCTGACCTCCCCGCCGGTGTTGGCGGTGCCGGCGGGCTCGAACATCAGGATCGCCGTCTCGCCGTCGGCCTGCGGGCAGTGCTCCACCCCGCGCGGGACCACGTAGATCTCCCCGGGGTTCAGGACGACGTCCCCGGCGCGCAGCCGGATCGTCAGGGTGCCGCTGACGACGAGGAACAGCTCGTCGGTGTCCTCGTGGGTGTGCCAGATGAACTCGCCCTGGACCTTGGCGATCTTGACCTCGTAGTCGTTGACCCGGGCGATCCGGTGCGGGGCCCACTGCTCGGTGAAACCGGCCAGCTTCTCCGCGATGTTCACCACGCCGTGCGCTTCCGGGCGGCCGTTCCCGTGTGCGGCCTGGTGCGCGGTCTCGTGCGTGCTCTCGTGCGTGCTCTCGCGTGTCGTCATACCGGCAGGCTGCCGGGTGCGCACCGGGCGGTCTTGTACGTTCCTGACATGGCAGCAGCGGTGCGTCCGCAGAGCAGGGTCTCGGCCTGGCAGCCGCCGGTGCCGGGGATAGCCGAGGTGTTCCATGCCCGGTTCACCGATCACGCCTACCCCGCCCACGTCCACGACACGTGGACGCTGATGATCCTCGACGGCGGCCGGGTCGACTTCGGGCTCGACCGCGAACGGCACGGCGCGGCCGGCTCGGACACGGTCGCCCTGCTGCCGCCCGGGGTGGTGCACGACGGGCGGACCGTCACCGAGACGGGCTTCCGCAAGCGCGTGCTGTACCTCGACGCGTCCGTGCTCCCGGAGTCGCTGACCGGGGCCGCCGTCGACGCGCCGCTGCTGCTCGACGCCGCCCTCCGCCGCCGGGTCCACGCACTGCACCGGGCGCTGGGCGCACGGGAGTTGCCGCCCGGCGCGGTCGAGCAGCTGGAGGCGCAGTCGCGGCTCGCCTTCGTCCGGGAGCGGCTGCGCACGTGGCTGGAGGGGCGACCGGTGGTCCCGTACGGGGCTCCGGGCCCGGATACGGCCGTACGACTGCGCGAGCTCCTCGATGCGCGGGTCCTCGACGGGATCACCCTGGAGGAGGCTTGCGCGCTCCTGGGACACACCCATCCCACCCACCTGATCCGCAGCTTCCGGAAGGCGTTCGGGCTCCCTCCGCACGCCTACCTCACCGGGCTGCGGGTCGCACGGGCACGCCGGCTGCTGCTGGCGGGAATGCGGCCCGCCGAAGCCGCGGTGGCGGCGGGCTTCTACGACCAGGCGCACCTGACACGGCACTTCGGGAGGCACGTGGGGATCAGCCCGGGGAGGTTCGCCCGATCTGGGGGAGTGTGAAGGGAAGTTGGCGGTTTCGTTGCCATTGTGTTGCCGGGTCTTCCTTTTCCTTTCGATTCGTCATATGACAGTTCGGAAGTCACCCCTCGCCGTCCCCGCTTCGCATCTCCCCTCTGATCCAGGAGTAAGGCCTTCATGCGCCTTCGTACGCTCGTCGCCACCGCCGCGGCCACCGCCGCGCTCTCCGGAGCCCTCGTTCCGCAGGCCCTCGCGGCCCCCTCGGCGCCGAAGGGGGACCGTTCCTGCTCCCCGTACCTCTCGGTCGCCGGGTACTCGGACTCCCTCGACAAGACCCTCATCGACGGGAAGCTGGTCGGCGGGCTCTCCGGACTCGCGGTGGACCGCGACGGCACGATCGCCGCGATCTCCGACAAGTCGGCCCTGTACAAGCTGAACGTGGGCCGCGGCGACACCCCGAAGGCGACGGCCGCCGCCCGGCTGCCGCTGACCGACGGCGCGGGCAAGGCCCTCGACTCCGAGGGGATCGTCGTCGACCGCGACGGCACCTACCTGGTGACGGACGAGACCACCCCCGCGATCCGCCGCTACTCCCGCACCGGTGCGGTGCTGGGCTCGCTGCCGATCCCCGACGGCTTCAAGCTCGCGCCCGCGGGCCGGGCCACCGTCAACCAGACCTTCGAGTCCCTGACGCTGCTGCCCGACGGGCACACCCTCGTCGCCGGCGTCGAAGGCGTGCTGGCCGGCGACGGCAAGGACGCGCAGGGGCGGACGCTCCAGCGGATCCAGACCTGGGAACGCCGGGGCCGGAACGGGGAGTTCGTCCTGGGGCGGCAGTACGCCTACCCGGTGGACTCCGGACACGGGCTGGTGGAGCTCGCGCCCACGGGCGACGGCCGGCTGATCGTGCTGGAACGCGGCTTCACGCAGCAGTTCAAGATCACGGTGCGGCTGTACGTCGCCGACCCCCTGGGCGCCACGGACACCTCCAAGGTGGCGGCGCTGGCCGAGGGGCCGGGCCTGCGCACCGCCCGCAAGACGCCGATCGGGGACCTCGACGGCTGCCCGACGCTGGGCGCGCCGTCCAAGCTGCCGCAGAACCACCCGCTGGTCGACAACATCGAAGGCATGGTGGTGACGTCCTACGGCGAGCACGACGCGCATGACGGCCGCGACGGCCGTGACGGGCACGGGCGGGTGCGGCTGCTGCTGACCAGCGACGACAACGAGCTGGCCCAGCAGATCACCCGGCTCTACCGGCTGGACGTCAAGCTCCCGGCCCGGAGCTGGGGCCGCTAGCCCGTCGCTTTCGCGGGGGAGACGATGCCGCGGGCGACCCCCAGGGCGACCAGGTCCTGGGGGCGGACGCGCAGTTGGTCCGCCGTGGCCGGGGCCGACTCCGGGGGGCGCTTGAGGATGGCGGCCGCCAGTTCGGGGGCGATCACCGAGAAGTAGCTGTCCGGGGTGACCCAGGTGTTGCCGTGCGCCGCCAGCGCGAGGGCGCCGCCCGAACCGCCCTCGCCGATGAGGAGGGTGGTGACGGGGACCGCCGCCGAGGCGAGCGCCGCGAACGCGTCGGCGATGGCCGCGCCCGCCCCCGCGTGCTCGGCGGCGGCGTCGTTGGCCGCGCCGGGGGTGTCCACGAGGGTGAGCACCGGGATCCCGAGCCGGTCCGCGAGCCGGACGACGCGGGCCGCGGTGCGGTACCCGGCCGGGCGGGTGGCGGTGCCGCACTGGGCGGCGTACGCCACGGCCCGGCCCTCGCGGAGCCCGAACCCGCACAGCATCCCGGGGTCGGTGCCGCCCGCCCGGTCGCCCGAGAGGGGCAGCCGGAGCTTGAAGTACGCGTCCAGGTACCGCCCCGCGCGCGGCCGGCCGGGGTGCCGGGCCTGCCGGACGGCGTCCCACCCCGTCGGCGGCAGCGCTACGTCGGCCAGCGCGGCGGGGGGTTCCACGGCCCCGGGGGACCGGGGCGCGGCGAACACCCGGAGCCAGGCCGCCAGGGTCTCCGGGAGCTCCGCGGCGGGGACGACGGCGTCCACGTGCCCGGCGGCGTACTGCCCCTCGGCGGTGTAGGCGGCCGGATCCGCGTCCGGCGGCCGCACCCGGGACCCGGCGAACCCGACCTGCGCCCCGGGCAGCGCGAGGATCACGTCGGCCCCCGCTCCGAGGGTGGCCCAGCCGCCGCCGGTCGTGGGGTCGCGCAGGACGGCGACCTGCGGGAGGCCGGCGGCGCGGGTGAGGGCGGACTGGCGCGCCACGCGCTGCAGTTGGGTCAGCGCGAGCATCCCCTCCTGCATGCGGGAGCCGCCGGTGGCGATGAGGGAGACCAGGGGGAGGCGGTGGGTGCGGGCGTGCGCGTAGGCCGCCTCCAGGCGGTCGCCGGTGCGGTGGCCGAGGGACCCGCCGAGGAAGCCGAACTCGAAGGCGATCACGGTGGCTTCGTGGCCGCCGATGCGGGCGGTGCCGGTGACGACGGACTCCTCCTCGCCGGTCCGCGCGGTCGCGCGGGCGCGGGAGTCGTCGTAGCCGGCCCAGCCGAGGGGGCCGTCGGGGGCGGAGTCCCCTGGTGGGGCGGGGAGTTCGGTGAAGCTGCCGGGGTCGGTGGCGGAGGCGATGGCGGCGCGGGCCGAGGGGCGGATCGTCACGCCGCCAGCGTACGGGGCCCTGCCTGGTGCGAGGCTCGCGCGGTGCGGGTGGCCGGCCCTGCGGGGCAAAGTCCCCGACCCGCCCTTCGCCCGTTCCCCGGGCTGTGCCCGGACCCCCTGGGGCTCCGCCCCAGAC
>NZ_JBHXKA010000229.1:0-7064 GCF_042722885.1 Streptomyces sp. NPDC058401 | reverse complement strand
CCACCGTTAAGCGCAATTACGTTTCCGCGTTTCGGCTCACCCCGCCGGCTCCCGCCACCCAGCGGGTGGGTGGTCGCCCCCCCCGGGGCAACCCCGGGGCGCCGGACCGCGTCTACGAACCGAGGGACGCACCCGAGGACCGGAGTGGGGAGTACGTCGGCGTGACCACCGCTGAGCGGCAGGAAGAGGGCCGGGAGCAGGCCCATGGCCGGGGCGGGGTTCCGCCCCTGGCCCCCGGCACCCCGAGCCCGCAGGCCGGGCCGGGGGCGGCCGACGGTGCCCCCGGAGGTGCCTCTGGAGGTGCCCCCGACCAGGCCCCCGACCAGGCCCCCGACCAGGCCTCCGACCAGGCCTCCGACCAGACCCCCGACCAGGCCCCCGACCGCGCCCCCGGGCCGATCGACCGCGCCCCCGGCCCCCTCGGCCGGGCCCTCGGCTGGGCGCGTAGGCACCCCGTCGCCGTGGCCACCGCACTCGCCGGGCTGCTGCACCTGATCTGGTTCTTCGCCGTGGCCAACAGCGGCGGCGACCTCGCCGCGCAGGACGCCTGGGCGGAGTTCGTGGGCCGCCATCCCGACTCGGCGTACAACCTCGCCTGGTACGGCGGCATGCACCCGGTCTCGTACAGCGTGGTCTCGCCCTACGTGATGCACGTGCTCGGCGTCCGCACCACGATGATGATCGCCGGTACGGTCTCGGCCGGGCTGCTCGCGATGATCCTGACCCGCTGCCGGGGAGCCGTCCGCGAGCCGCTGTGGCCCGCGCTGGCCGGGGTGTACGGGCTGCTGTGCAACGCCGTGTCGGGCCGCGTCACCTTCGGGCTCGGCGCGATGTTCGCGCTCGGGGCCGTCGCCGCCGTCTTCTGCTGGCCCCGCAAATGGGCCGAGCGGCGCTGGGCGAAGGCCGCCGTGGCCGCGCCGCTCGCGGCGATCGCCACCGCCTCCAGCCCGGTCGCCGGCCTGTTCCTCGGGGTGATCGCGGCCGCGCTGTTCCTGAACGGCCGGCGCCCCGGCGCGTACGCCCTCGGCCTGGCCCCGGCCGCCGTGGTCGGGCTGTCGTCCTGGCTGTTCCCCTTCTCGGGGACCCAGCCGATGAAGCTGATCTCGGCGGCGCTGCCGTTCGCGTGCGCGCTGGCCGCGCTGTTCCTCGTACCGAAGAGCTGGAAGTCGGTCCGTACCGCCTCCGCGATCTACGCCCTCGGGGTCGCCCTGACCTGGGCGGTCGACTCCCAGGTCGGCTCGAACGTGACCCGGCTGGCCATGCTGTTCGGCGGGGTCGTGCTGCTCGCCGCCCTCCCGTACGAGGCCCCGCGCACGCGCCGCTGGTACGGGCTGCTGCTCGCGCTGACCGGAGTGACCGCCTGGATCACCGTCAACAGCGTCACCGACATCGTCCGCACCACCCCGCTGGCCTCCTGGAGCCGGGAGCTGGCCCCGCTGGTGGACCAGCTCCAGAAGGCCGGCGCCGACCGGGGCCGCGTCGAGGTGGTCCCGGCCAGCAGCCACCGCGAGTCCTCCGCCTTCCCCGCGTACGTGAACCTCGCCCGCGGCTGGAACCGGCAGGCCGACCTGGAGCGCAACCCGGTCTTCTACGACGACACCCTGACGTCCTACACCTACCGCGAGTGGCTCGACCGCTGGGCCGTGCACTACGTGGTGCTGCCCGCCGACAAACCCGACGAGGGCGGCCGGGACGAGGCGAAGCTGGTCCGTGAGGGACTCCCGTACCTCCAGCAGATCTGGGGAGACGCGAACTGGCAGCTCTTCAAGGTCACGGACCCGACGAACCTGGTCGCCGGCCCCGCCACGGTGGTGCGGGCCAGCGCCGACCAGCTGGTCATCGACGTGAAGCAGGCCGGCCGGGTGCTGGTGCGCATCCCGCACTCCCCGTGGCTGGGCCTGGTCGACGGGGCCGGGAAGCCGGTGGAACCGCCGCAGGAGACGGAGGCCTCGAAGGCCGCCGGGAAGGAGACCCCGAAGGGCACGGTCGCCGAGCCCAAGGTCTACGCGAACACCGCCGGATGCCTGTTCAAGGCACCCTCCGACGGTACCGGGGACGAGTGGACGGAGCTGCTGGCCCCGGCGCCGGGGGAGTACCGGATCGCCGCGAAGTACCAGCTCCCGCGCGGCACGCCCTGCCCGGAGGACCTCCTCTACGAGGTGCTCGGCCCCCCGGAGCGCCCGGCTCCGCCACGCCCGTGACGGACCCGATGACGGACCTGACCGCCGGCCCTCCTTGATCCACCATTCTTTACGTCCGGTCCGGGTGCGTTCGACCCTAAATATGCATACGATCCCAGTAGTCCGATTGGGTGCCCCGAGTCTTTTTAGGGAGTGACGACGGGATGAGCAAAGAGCAGAAGCAGGACTTCCAGACGGCTGTCGCGAAGGCCGCGGAAGCGACCAACCTGCCCCGCGTCGTGCAACACGCGCACGGCTTCTCCGGTCCGATCCGGAGCAAGATCAAGGGCGGAGCGCACACGAAGGCGGAACTCAAGCGGGCCGGGACCCCGCAGGGCGACCGCATCGGCGAGCGCAGCAGAGGCCTCAGCTGAGGACGGGGCCCGCCCCCGGGCCCGCCTCCCTTTCATAACGTCGTGATGCAGCCCTCCCGGCCCCGGCCGGGAGGGCTTTCGGCTGCGGGTTGCGGTCTCCGGCCGGCGAGGCCCAGATAGACGGCCGCCATCGCCCCGTCCCCCTCCCCCTGGGCCCACCCGCACCTTGACGACGCATCAAGTCTTCACGTCAAAAGCTCCGCAGCCGCCTTCTCAAACCGGCCGATTGAACTCTTGCGCAACGCCGCTGGTCCGCCTGACTGATGCCCGGCACGGGCACGCACCGCGAACCGATGCCCCACCGCGACCAGCCGCGCACGAGGCGCCCGTCCGAAAGTGCCCGCCAGGAGCAGATGTCAGAGGCCCCCAGCCAAGATCGGCTGGGGGCCTCTGCGCTGCGCCCTCGGCCATGCGGTTCACCAGGCCGGCCCCGGCGCGGTGCCCACCCTCAGGCAGGACGACGAGCGTGCCGGCGGTGGGGATCAGTTCGGTGGAAGCGCACCCTGGCCGGATGGTGACAGGGCCACTTCCGTCCAGCTGAACCCCCTTCCCCCGCCTTCGCGGTGGGCCGAGAGTGGTGATCGCCGCCAGGGAGCGCAACGCGAACCGGTCGGCACCGCCGGAGAACACGAGACCGCCGGACGCGAATCCAGCGTCCGACGCGGCAAACCGAGTGCGGGTCACCGAGTGCGGACCACCGGCCACGACAGCCCGTCAGGCCGGAAGCACGTCCATGTCCTGGTCGGGATCAGCGCAAGAGAAGGGAGTCGTGATGGCACCACGTTCACGACAGTTCAGCAGGCGTCGGATACTCACCGCTTTCGCCGGAGCGGCAGCCGCTTGTGCGCTGCCGACCTGCACGGTCCTCAGCCGGTCCGCGTACGCGGCGGGTGGCGCCGTGCCGGCCCCACTGCCCGAGGGATCCGGCCTGCCGGACACCGAACGCGGCAAAGTCGTCTGGGCGTACAGAACGGGCGGCCGAGCCGTCCGCGCCGCTGCCGCCGCGGCCCTGGTGGGGAGTGCGGCGGACGTGAAGGCGTTCCTCGACGGGAAGTTGTCCTTGGCCCGGGCCGAGGACAACAGGTTCACGCTCACGCAGTCCCTGGTCATGGCGGGCAGGGCGACTCGCGAGGGCATCGGCGTGGCGCTGTCGGGCGGCACGGCGGCGGTCGAGACCTTCCTCAAGGGCGGATTCCAGACCGCGGTGCACGAGGACCTGAAGGTGGCCGTGACCACGGTCATGGCCCGCGGTGGTCGCGCCGTCAAGCGTGACGCGTCCGCCGCGCTGGAGACCGATTCGGACTTCGCGCTGCGTGCCTTCCTCAGCAGCGGACAGTTCACCGCTCTGGGGGAGGACGAGCGGGTGCAGGTGACGTCCATCCTCGTGACGGCGTCGCCGCAGGTGCGGGTGTACGCGCAGCGGGCACTGGACGACGGTACGCCGAGGGCGATCCGGTGGTTCCTGGAAACGGGCCAGTACATCGCTCGGGCCCGTGACGAAGAGACCGCGACGATCCAGCAGCTCGTCAAGGTCGTCGAGACGGAGGGGCAGCGCGCCGGCCGGAAGACCGACGAGGCCGTCGAGTTGTCCCAGCAGGCGGTCAAGGCCGCCGAGAAGGCGAAGGCGGCGGCGCTGGAGGCCAAGGCCGAGGCCGAGGCCGCCAATCAGGACGTGCAGCGCTCCGCCCAGGCTGCGAACAAGGCGGCGCAGGCGGCCCGGGGTGCGGCAGCCGCCGCGACGACCGCGGTGTCGGCTTCGCGGACGGCGCAGGCCGCCGCGCAGCGTTCGGTGGCGGCCGCACAGGCCGCCGCATCGGCCGCCGCATCGGCAGGGCGCGCTGCTGCTCGGGCGTACCAGGCCGCGATCGGCGCCTCCAAGGACGCGGGGATGGCGGACGCGGCCCGAGCGGCGGCGCAGGCCGCCACGGCCATGGTCAAGCTCGTCCGCGCTGTGGCCGAGAAGGCCGATCTCGCGGCCAAGTCCGCCGAAGCGGCGGGCGCCGCGGGCGCGGCTGCCGCCGGCTCGGCCGTCAACGCCGCCGCCGCCGCTCGGGCATCGGCGGACGCGGCCGTGGCCTCCGGCGCGGCACAGTCCGAGGCTGCCGTCGCGCAGCGGGAAGCCGCCGTGGCCGAGGCCGCCGCGGGCCGGGCGACGCGGGCCGCGAGCAAGTCGCAGAGCTTGGCCGCGGAGGCGGCCACGGCCGGCCGCGCGGCACGCGACGCGGCCAACAGCGCCGCCGACCACGCAGAGAAGGCGGCCGCGGCCGCGGTGGAAGCGGCGAACCACGCCGGCCAGTCGGTCGACTACGCCAACCGGTCGACGACAGCCGCCGATGCGGCCGTCGAGGCGGCGAACAAGGCTGCCGACGCAGTGGACAAGGCACGCAAGGTCGAGCAGACGGCTCGTGAGGCCGAGACTGCCCGGCTGAACGAGGAGACCGCCGAGGCGATCGAGCAGGCACGGCTCGAGTTGAGCGCGGAAACGAACCAGCTCGAACGGTACAACCGGGAGCGGACGCAGGAAGCACGCCTGTCCGCGGAGCTGCTCGCGCTCATCGACTCCGCGGAGTCGGCGCTGCGGGGCGGCAGGACTTCGGAAGCCGTGGCAACCGGGCGCAAGGCGGCGCTCCAGCTCATCGAGCGGGCGGGTACCTGGACCCGCGAGGCCGCGCAGTTCGCGCTGGCCGGCTCCGATGAGGACGTCGTCCACTGGATCGACGCCGACCGCCGCATCGCGCTCCAGCAGGACAACGTCGAGAACCTCGCGGCCATGGCGGCGATTTCGACCAAGAACGTGGCGCTGAAGGCCGTGGAGGTGCTCAAGACCGAGGACCCCGCGAAGGTGAGGACGTTCCTCGAGAGCGGTGCGGTCGAGGCGGCCAAGGAGGACAACCGGGTCGAGGTCACGACGGCCCTGGCCGACGACAACACCGGCCCCGCCGTGCGCCGTGCGGGCGTGGCCGCTCTGGAGAACGGCACCGCCCAGGCCCTGCACACCTTCTTGCACGTGGAGCGTGCCGCGGCCGTCCGCGAGGACGACCGGGTGAAGGCGACCACCCTCCTGGCGAACGGAGGCCCCTACGTCAAGGCGGCCGCCAAGATCGCGCTCGAGGGCAGCACCCACATGTTGCGCCAGTTCATCGGCACCACGCAGCACGAGTTCGCGCGGATCGACCATGACCACGCCACGCACATCAGCGCGATCCGGGCGATGCTCGCGGGCGCGGCCAAGGTGGCTCAGGACGCGCTGGAGAACGCGGCACGGGCTTCCGAGGCGGCGGCCCTCGCACGGGACGCCGCCGCCAAGGCGGCCGAGTGGTCCGACCTCGCCAAGGGTTACGCCAAGGCCGCCGGTCTGTCCGCCGAGGAGGCGCGCAAAAACGCGGCCGCCGCCGAGGGTTCCGCGGCCGCCGCGGCCCGCTCCGCCGAGACCGCGCGTCAGGCGGCCGCGGCGGCGCGCCGGGCCAGCAGCGTGGCACGGAGTGCGGCGAGCCGCGCCGTGCGGTCCGCCACCGAGGCCGCTTCCTACGCCGCGGATGCCGCGGCATCGGCCACGGCGGCCCGCAAGGCATCGCTCGCGGCCGGACAGAGCGCCGCCTTGGCCTCCCAGGCCGCGTCGGAGGCCAAGTACCTCGTCATCGAGGCCGCGATACGCGAGGCGATCCAGAAGGCGGCGGACAATGCGAAGGTTCCCATCGTCCCGGGCAAGAACGGCCTCCCGGAAGGCGCCGAGAGCTGCCTGACACCGTTCGGCACACCCGTCGAGTCCGGCAACAGCACCAATCCGTGGGAGCTGGGCTGGAGCTGGCTCACCGGAGGGGGACCCCAGACGCAGTGTTTCGGCCCGAACGACGATTTCACCCGCCTCTACCGTGAACACGAGCACACGCAGAAGGCCCTCGCCTTCTTCGCCGGCCGTACACGGGACGGGAACTTCGAACTCGGCCACTCCTATTTGTACGACTACTCGCTCGGCGGCTTCGACGGTGCGGGCAAGTACCTCAAGGACTACGGGACGCTCTCCACGGCCGGTCTCACCGGAAACCTGGCGTACACGTTCCTGGGCTCGCACCAGGTCCGGGTGACTCCCACCCGCAAGAACGCGGACGGCTCCGTCGTGTGGCGGTACACCGCGTACAACGAGTCGGACATCGAGTCCGCGACCCACCCCCCGGTCATCGGATACACGGACTGGTGGAGCAACACCGTCGGTTCGCTCGTCGACAAGGTCGTCGGCGACTCCGGTCCGCTGTCGCCCAAGAGCCAGGTCATCGAGTTCGACGTCACGCTGGGACCGTGATGTCCGCCAGGAGGGGCCGAGGCCGGCTCGCGGCCTCCCTGGCGGCATCCGTCCCAAGTAGCGGCACCGCGCATACGGCGCGCCGCCGGTTTTCCGCCCTTGTGGCATCAACCCCGATCAATTTCTCTTTCTAGGACTGTGATGAATTCACGCAATGCATGGAAGCGCATTCTGGGAACCACGACCGTGGCCGGCGCTCTGGCATGGGCC
>NZ_JBHXKA010000228.1:0-7089 GCF_042722885.1 Streptomyces sp. NPDC058401 | reverse complement strand
TTAGTCATGTCTGCATCCCGTCCACGCACCGCGCCGATATCGGGCCTGCTCGTCACCGCGACCGCGGTCGCCGCGTCGCTCGTTCCCGCCGGTTCCGCCCAAGCCGTCTCCGGCCCGGAGGCCGCGGCCGGCCAGCACGCTTCCGTCGTCAAGCTGAACATCGGTGATGAGGCGAACGGTCGCGGGTGCACCGGCTCCCTCGTCGACGTCTCCTGGGTCCTGACCGCCTCGAGCTGCTTCGCCTCGACGCCCGGTACCGCCGTGCCGGCCGGTGCGCCCGCGCTCAGGACAACCGTGACCCTCGGCGACGGCAGGCGCGTCGACGTCTCCGAGCTCGTCCCCCGCACCGACCGGGATGTCGTCCTGGCCCGCCTCGTCACTCCCGTCAGCGGCATCGCGCTCATCAAGCCGTCGGGCACTGCCCCGATAGCCGGCGTCGATCTGACCGCCGTGGGCTTCGGACGAACCAAGACCGAGTGGGCACCTGGCAAGACGCACACCGGGACCTTCACCGCGGACTTCTCGGACTCCACCACCCTGGCCGTCACCGGCAAGGGCACGGACAGCCTCTGCAAGGGCGACACCGGCGGCCCCCTCCTCAACGCCACCGGTGAACTCGTCGGCATCAACAGCCGCTCCTGGCAGGGCGGCTGCCTCGGCGCCGACCCCACCGAGACGCGCACCGGCGCCATAGCCGCCCGCACCGACAACCTCGGCACCTGGATCAACGAGGCTGTCGCTCCGAGGAGCGGTAACCAGGTGTCGCTGCTCGCCGGTGGCGGCGGGGCCATGTGGTCGCAGTTCGGAGACCTCGGGACCGGGGAGTACGGGCAGGCCTGGGCCAAGGTCGCCGGCAAGGACGTCTCCCGCGTGGTCACCGTCCGCGACGGCGACCTGGTGCGTGCCTACGCCATCGCCGGCGGCAAGGTCTACGGTCAGGACCTCGATCTCGCGTCGAACGGCAAGTGGTCGGGCTGGGGTGAAGTGCCGGGTGGGGCTGTGAATGCCCAGGACATCTCCGCCTCGCTCGTCGGTACCAGCGTTCACGTGCAGATCGTCGGCGGCAACGGCGACCTGTTCTCCCAGGTCGCCGACTACAAGGCAGGCCGCTGGAACAGCGCGTGGACCGCAGTTGGGGCCTCCGGGCTGACCCGCGTCACCAGCTCGCCCTCCGGGCCCTACGTGCGCGTCTACGCCGTCGGCAACGGACATGTCTACGGTCGGGACCTCGACACCCGTAACAGCAGTTGGAGCCCCTGGGGCGAACTCCCCGGCAGCGCCAGCGGCGTCAAGGACATCGCCTCCAGCTCGATCGGCAACAACATCCAGGTCCAGATGATCGGCGGTGACGACGCTCTGTGGACCCAGTTCGGCAACTACGACGCCGGCCGCTGGAACGACGCC
Organism: Streptomyces sp. NPDC058401; assembly: GCF_042722885.1. Lineage (NCBI taxonomy): Bacteria > Bacillati > Actinomycetota > Actinomycetes > Kitasatosporales > Streptomycetaceae > Streptomyces > Streptomyces sp. NPDC058401. Next base: position 5,685 of record NZ_JBHXKA010000228.1, on the reverse strand, counting down.
TGGACCAGGGTCGGCGGCAGCGGACTCAAGAACGTCTCGAGCGCGCCGGCGGGTAGCACCATCGAGCTCTACTCGACCGACCCCGCGGGCAAGGTCAGCAATGCCCGGTTCGACAGCGTCACCGGCACCTGGAGCGCCTTCCGGGAGATCAAGGGCGGTATCTCCGGCGCCACCGACGTGGGCGCCGCGATCTCCGTCGCGCCCTCGAAGGTGACGCTCGCCGCCACCACGGGCAGCGCACTCTCTCTCCAGACCGGCTCCCTGTCCAGCGGCGCCTTCGGCGCCCAGTGGGGCAGCATCGCCGGACTGCCGATCACTCAGCTGACCAGTGCTGACACCGGGCCCACCATCCGGTACGTCGGTGTCGCCGGCGGCAAGGTCTACGACCGCGAGTACAACCCCTCCACCAAGGTCTGGGGTACCTGGAACGAGGTTCCGGGAGGTGCCGCGTCCGTCAAGGACATCTCCGCCGCGATGATCAACAACGTCCTGTACGTTCAGATCGTCGGTGGTGACGGCAACCTGTACACCCAGGTCGCCGACTACAACGCCGGACGCTGGAACCCCACCTGGGCCGCCGTCTCCGGCACCACCGGGCTGACCAGCCTGTCTTCCGTGAAGGCGGGACCGTACGTCCGCCTCTACGGCATCGCGTCCGGCAAGGTCTACGGCCGTGACCTCGACACCCGCAGCAACACCTGGAGCGTGTGGGGTGAACTGCCCGGCGGCATCACCGGCGCCAAGGACATCACCGTCGCCCGCGTCGGCGCCACCGTCCAGGTCCAGGTCATCGGCTCCGACGGAGCCCTGCACAGCCAGGCCGGCGACTACCTCGCCGGTGCCTTCAAGCCGTCCTGGACCAAGATCGGCGGAACCGGCCTGACCCGTATCTCCAGCGCCGCCGGCGCCGCCAACGTCCACGTCTACGCGATCGGTGCGGGCGGCATCGTCCAGAACATCACCCTCGACACCGCCCTCGGCAACTGGACCGCCTGGCGCCAGATCCCGGGCACCCTCACCAACCCGACCGACCTGACCGTCACCACCACCAAGTAGCGCCCGTCGGCCCCGCCCACTTTCGGACGACTTCGTCCCCGTGGGCGGGGCCTTCGGCCGAGCACCCGCCGATCGATCGATCGCAGAACATCGTGGGCAAAGGGCCTGTGCTTGGCGATCAGAGGCGGCCGACCTGCGGGCGGTCCCCGATGACCCGCTCGGGTCGCACCCGGGGCCGTCCGGGACCGCCGTCCGCGACACGGATGAGGCCGATGACGGTCTCGGCCTGGGTGCAGTCGTTGCGGGTGCCGGCGGTGAGTACGAAGGCCAGGGGCCGGCCGCGGCCGTCACAGGCGAGGTGGATTTTGCTGGTCAGTCCGCCGCGGGAGCGTCCCAGGGCCCGTTCGTCGAGCTCCCTTTGGCGGCGGTGTGCTGATGGGCCCGCACGCCGCCATCCGGCAGGCCGCCATCCGTCAGTCCCCGGGCGCGCCCGGCCTCGGGCGGTTGCCGTGCACGCCAACGGCGATCGGCCCGGCTCCGCGAAGGCCCGGGCCGGGCGGCGCCAGGTCGTAGCCGTGCCCGTGCACCCCTGACCACTGATGGATCATCACCACAGAAGGACATGGTTCATGAAGAGACAGCGCATGACGCGCATGCTGGCCGGCTTCGTCCTCGTGGCGGGCCTGTTCGCCGGGTCCGCGTCCCCTGTTGCGGCTCAAAGTGCCTCTGACCCGCGAGTCAGTCTCGCGTCGTACAACGTGTGCGGCGGCTGGGACGCCTGCCAGAGCCCACTGGCCACAGCACCCGGGAAGACCCCGGAGCAGCGGGCAGAGGAGTGGGCGGCCGATGCCGTCAACAAGGCCAAGCTCGCGGGTACCGACGTGATCATGCTGCAGGAGCTGTGCAAGGGCCAGTACGACGCCCTGCTCCCAAAACTCTCCGGGTACGCGGCATACTTCGCCAGCAGGCAGACCTACGGCCCCATCGCTCCTCTCCAGGGGTGTCGAGCGTGGGGGTCGGACACCGCTCTCGGCCAAGCCGTCCTCTTCCGTAACGCGACGGCCGAACAGGTCAGCGGCAGTCCGGTACTCATCACCGCCGGCGAGAACGACGTACGCCTCGCGGTCTGCGCGAAAGGCCCCCTCGCCGGCCGGTACACCCTTGCCTGCAGCGTCCATCTGTCCCAGGGGACGGCCGCGGGTGACATGCACGAGTTGACGCAGCACATCCAGGCACAGGCCGGCGGAGCGTCCGTGATCGTCGCGGGCGACTTCAACCGTACGCCCGCACACATCAACCCGGCTCTCGCCGCTGGTGTCCCCACCAGTGGACCACTCGCCGAGGCCGACGCCGGCGAGAACAAGCCGACCGCCGGGTGGGACGCCAACAAGTTGCCGGAGCCCGGCTACACGATCAAGTTCGACCACGTCTTCTTCAGCAGCGAGGACTTCGCCTCCCCTTCGCTGAAAATCGAAGACCCGCAGCTGTCCAAGGAGAAGGACCACGCACTCGTGCGTGCCTTCGCCGTACCGCGCAAGCCCACACCCGGTGACCTCACCGGGGACGGCCGCCCGGACCTTCTGGCCGTACGCAAGGACGGCTCGCTCCGCCTCTACCCGAGCCTCGGAGGCGGCCGCTTCGGGTCCCCCTGCGTACTTGCCGCGACCGGCTTCCTAGGCGCGACGGTGAGCCACCGCGGTGACTGGACCGGTGACGGCCGCGAAGACATCCTCGCCCAGGTCGGCACCGAGCTGTACGTCTACCCGAACTTGGGCGACGGGACCCTCGGCACGCCGGTGACCTTCCCCAACAGGCAGAACACCTGGGGCGGCACCACCGCCCGGGCTGCGGGTGATGTCGACGGCGACGGCCGCCCCGACCTCGTGGTCCAAGGCGGATCCGGACTGTGGCTGCACCGCGGCGGAGCCCCGGCCACCGGCCCCTCCCTGCCACACTCCGCGGTAAAGATCGGCCTCAGCGAATGGGCCACCGGAAACGACATCGACGTCCTGGTCCCCGGAAACAGCGGCAAGGCCGCCGGCGAGCCCGACGACCAGGACCGGGCGGATCTGTGGACCCGCAACCGCAGCACCGGACAGCTACAGTCCTACCGCAGCAACGGCGCCGCGCTGCTGGACGGCCCCACCACGCTCGCCGGCACCTGGACCGCGTCCCAATACCCGCTGGCCGTCTCCCTCGGCGACGGCAACGGCGACCAACTGGCCGACCTGTGGCTCACCACCGCATACACCGCCCAGACCCAGCAGGGCGGCAACCTGCTGTTCCAGCCCGCCACCGCGGGCGGTTGGGCTGTGCCTGTGGAAGTCGGCACGGGCGGATGGGGCTACATCGAATCCCTCTCGTAACAGAGAACAACAGTCCTCGGCAGACCGGCCGTGAGCTGCGATGCGCCACCGAGCACCGCGCGCAGGCGTAGGGGCTGTCTCTTTGGTATTCGGTGACGGGAAGGTGCCCGCCAGGAGCCGGACCTGACGCGTCCGCCCGATGGGGTGCGGCTCCCTGCACGCCTCCCCCACAAAGCTGCTTGCACCGCCTCTATGATCGACCGGCCGCAGAACGACGACAGGTGGAGGGCGTGATGCCTGGTCAGGTGACCGCAGTGAGCCGCAACAAGGGGTACTCGTTCAGCAAGCCCAACCGCGATTCCATCAGGCTGCTCACGGGGCTCGGAGTGGAGAGGGACGTTCACGCAGGTGAGACGATCCGCCACCAGTTCCGCATGACCTACGAGCCGAACCTGCCCAACCTGCGCCAGGTCCACCTGATGCACGAGGAACTCTTCGAGGAACTCGCGCTCAAGGGCTTCAGGGTCTCTGCGGGCCAGCTCGGCGAGAACATCACCACGCGCGGGGTGGACCTGCTGGGCCTGCCCACCGGCGCCCTCCTCCATCTCGGGGAGCAGGCGGTACTTGAGGTGACCGGACTGCGCAACCCGTGCTCGAAGATCAACGAATTCCGCAAGGGGCTGCTCGGTGAGGTCTTCGCCATCGACCCCTTGTCCGGCGATTTCACGTTCAAGTGCGGCGTCATGGCTGTGGTCCGCCGTGGCGGGACCGTCCGCCCCGACGATTCCATCCAGATAGAGCCCCCGCCACCCCCTCACCGCCCGCTAGAACGGGTCTAGGGGCAGACGCTGGTGGACGGGGTCGTGCTGCTGAAGGACAACCCCACGATGCTGGAGAAGCGGTTCGAGAAGGCCCTGGCCATCGACGACCGGGTGGTGCTTGCTGGTCACGACGGCCAGGGCGCTGAGGGCCTCAGGGGGGTGGTGACGTCGTGCCAGATGCCCTGGGTGCGGAAGAGCTGGTTCAGGGTGGCTTCGGGGCGCAGGCCGGCGGCGTGCATGACGGTGGCCATGCGGTGGTGGTCGCTGCGGTGGCCGGCCCAGATGCGGTGCAGGCCCAGGTGTCCGAAGCCGTAGGCCATGAGGAGGCGGCCCGCTTCGTGCACCGCGGGTACTGACACGGCAGTCCCACCAATCATCACCCCGTGTGTTTACGTCATTGCATTCCGGTAACACTAGGTAGCTACAGGCAGTCAGAACCCGACGGAAGGCAGGAACATGACCCTCGTTACCGTGCTCATCCTCGTCGCGGTCCCCGCCCTCATCGCCCTGCTGGCCGCGGCCCCCAGCGCCCCCGCCCGGGGCAACCCCTTCCCTGGCCGCCGCAGCCGGGCCACCCACCGCCGCGCCACCACCGGCGCCCGGCCGACTGGACTCCCCCACCAGCGGAGTGTCCACCGCCACGCCCGCTGATACGACACCGCCCCTTCGGAGGCGAGTGTCAGGCGCGCCAAGACGGGCAGTGCCGGCCTGGACAGCCGCCGATCATTTCAGGTGAGTAGGCCCCCTGCCGCGTCACGGCGACCGGCAGGGGAGCTACTCACCTGCCGCGTCCCGGCGACCGGCTCGGCCGATCGACACCTACCCCGGGTCCCCTCCTCCGCCGCCTCCCGGACCACCCGGTGCACGGAGGAACGCCGGCGTGACGGTGAACGCTGAACAAGGAGCAGGGTCATCAACCTCCGGGCCGCCTCCTGTCCGGCCCGCCCTTCGCGGGCTGTTCATCGGCGCAGGCGGGTCCAGTCGTACCCCGTGCGGCGGACAGTGCACTCCCGCCCTCATCCTTCGCGCCCTACCCTCTCCCGCACCGGCCGCTCGGCGGCCTCGAGAAAGCCGGCACACGGATGGGGGTTTGCGGGCGGCGATCGGGAGCACGAGAGCGACACGACCAATCCGGTACTACACGAGGAGGTCCCGATGTCGGGCACAGAGAAGGCCAAGGCGCACGCCGAGCAGGCCAAGGGCAAGGCCAAGGAAGCCATGGGCCGCATGGCCGGCAACAAGCGCATGACCGCCGACGGCCATGCCGACCAGGCCAAGGGCAACGCCCGCCAGGCCAAGGAAGACATCAAGGACACCTTCCGGCACTAGCCACACACACGACGGACCACCGTCACCCGCTGGGCCCCGCCCCCTCCCCCCGGGTCGGGGCCCAGCCACATTCAGGACGGTAGAACCGAACCGTGAAACTCGCCAAGATCGCTTTCATCGCCCTCGTCTTGGGCTCGGAGCCTTCTACGGCTGGGCCGTCGCCGACCAGCCGAGCCCGCCCGCGGTGGCGGTCCTGAAATGCGAACGTCCCCCTCGGCCTGATGGCCGAGGGG
>NZ_JBHXKA010000227.1:0-7247 GCF_042722885.1 Streptomyces sp. NPDC058401 | reverse complement strand
TCCGCTGTTTTCGCCCGGGGGCTGGGGGCCGCCCCCCAGGCGGGGTCCGGGCGCAGCCCGGCACCCCTCCCAGCCCGTCCCGCGTTTGAGGACCGGGTCCGGGCAGAGCCCGGGGAACCGTGGAAGGGCGGGTAGGGGACTTCTTCCTGCAGGGCCCGCCCGGCCCGCCGCCCGCACGGCACCCCGGCGGCGGTGACGCGGCCCGCTCGGGCCGAGGCTAGGGCCGGGCAGGCTCCCTGTGCCGCGACCGCGCCAGCGGTCAGCGCGGCGGGGCCAGTTCGGCGTGCAGCGCCGCCCGCAGGCGCAGGGTGGCGACCAGGCGTTGGAAGGCTTCCGACCAGTACGCCGCCGCGCCCCCCTCCTCCACCGGCTCCGCCACCAGCGCATCGAGCCGCCCCGCCTCCCCGGGATCGAGGCACCGCTCCGCCAGTCCCATCACCCCGCTGAAGCTCCACGGGTAGCCGCCCGCCTCCCGCGCGGAGTCCAGCGCCTCGATCACCGCCCTCCCCAGCGCCCCCGCCCACGGCACCACGCACACCCCGAGCAGCTGGAAGGCCTCCGACAGCCCGTGGGCCCGTATGAACTCCGCGACCCACGCCGCCCGTTCCTCCTCGCCGAGGGTCGACAGGAGCTTCGCCCGCTCCGCCAGCGAGGCCGTCGCCGGGCCCGCCGCGGGCGGGGCGGACGCCGAGCCGAGCAGGGCCTGCGACCACGCGGGGTCGCCCTGCCGCACCGCGGCCCGGCACCAGGCCGCGTGCAGTTCCTCCGCCCAGCCCTCGGCCACCGGCAGCGCCACGATCTCCGCCGGGCCGAGCCCCCCGAACCGGTCCCGCCAGCACGACAGCGGCGCGGACTCCACCAACTGCCCCAGCCACCAGGCCCGCTCCCCGCGACCGGCCGGCGGCCGTTCGACCACGCCGTCGCGCAGCATCCCCGCATCGCATGCGGCCGGCGGGGTCACCCCTTCCGGGCCGACGCAGGCCAGCGCCCGCTCCGCCATCCGCCCGGCCAGCGCCGAGGTCGGCAGCGCGGACAGCAGCTCGGCGGCCGTCGCCCGGACATTGCGGCTGCGGTCGCCCAGTGCCCCTTCCAGGAAGGGCTCGTCGCCCGCCGACAGCCCCACCCGCAAGGAGTCGAGGAACATCAGCCGGTCCTCGGCCCGTTCGGTGGTCCACGTGGTCTCCAGCAGCCGCGGCCCGGCAGCCGGCTCGTGCGCCCGTACGAGGCCGAGCAGGGCGACCCGCTCCGCGAACAGCCCCTCCTGCCACAGCCGTTCCACCCCCGCCGCGTCCCGCGCGTCGGGCAGTTCGCCGGCGCCCCCGGATCCCCCGCGCAGTGCGAACCGCCAGTCAGGATTGAGCCGGGCCAGCCACAGCCCGCGCGTCCCGGCCAGGGCCAGCGCCTGCGGCCGGAGGTCGCTACGGGCCCGGGCGACGTCCAGCAACGCGGGCACGAGCGAGGCCGGCGCCCGGTACCCGTGCTGTCCGGCGGCGGCCAGCCACTGCGGCAGCAGCTCCGTCAGGTCCGGGGCGGCCCCCCGGCGCCCGCTGCCGCTGCCCGCCCCGGCCCGCCCCGCCAGCAGCTGCGCGAGCCGCCGCCGGGCCGCCTCCGGAGGCTCCGGACGCGGATCGCGCGGCGCGGGCTCGGGCCGGGGGCCCGCCTCGGCGGGTCTCAGCCCGGCCCGGCGCCGCAGCGTCTGCACGGCCGCGGCCCCGAGCAGGGCCTCGGGACTGCCCCGGCGCCGCTCGGTACCCAGCAGCGCGGCGCCCACCAGCTCGTCCCAGCCGGCGTCCCCGTAGCCGGCCGTGCCGGTGGTCGTGCCGGTGGTCGTGTCCATCGTGTCGGTGGTCGTGCCGGTCGTCGTGTCCGTGGTCGTGTCCGTGGTCGTGTTCACCGGATCCCCTCCCTCTTTCCCTCGTGTGCCGTGCCGTGTGCAGGTGCCCCGCTCCGGTCCCGCCCCCTCCGCGGGACCGGAGCAGCTCGATGTCCCCGTGGCACACACGGCCGCGCCTACGGCCTCAACTGGCGTGGTTGTCGTTCACGAAAGCCCCCCGGCTCACTCGTCTCGAATACGTCGGCGCCCCCGCGCCGCCGCCTTCCCCCTGCCACCCGCTGGGCCGTCTCTTTCGGATCTTGCCGGGCCCGCGACGCCAGGCACGGCACCAGACGCCGCGGGCTCGACCGACAAGATCCGAAAGAGACGACCTAGCCCAGTACCACCGGCTCCGGAGAGTCCGGCTGCCAGGCCGTCAGCGGGGTGAATCCTCGGTGTCCGCACTCGCCGAACACCGTCAACGGGCCGCCCCCCGAAAGCGCGGCCAGCTGCCACAGCCCGGTCCCGGGCCGGCTCCCGGCCCCGGTCAGGGGCACGGGCAGGGCGGACATCCCCTCCGCGTCCGCCAATTGCCAATCCGTTGCGCCCTGTTGCTCCGATCTCCCTTCTGTCTGAGTTCCCCCTCGTCGTCCCCCCGGTATGGGCACCACCGGACCGAGCACCACCGGCCAGGACTCCAGCCAGGGGTCCTCGCGCAGTGCCGCGCCGTACGCCTCCAGTGCCGCGCCCGTACTCACGCCGGCCGGCGCGGTCCGGCACGGCTCGGCCGGTGCGAACCCCTCCCCGAGGTCCGCCCGCAGCCCCGCGGAGCCGGGCCGGAAGCGGGCTTCCGCCTCCAGTACCGATCCGACGGGCAGCGCCAGTCCCGGCGGCCGTCCGGGCGGGCCGAAGTCCAGGACCAGGGCCGGCCGCCCGCTCGCCAGCCCGCGCAGCCATATCCGGCGGGTGATGAGACGGCCGTCCGGCGACGCCGTGTCGTACTGGGCCAGCACGAGCCAGTGGTCCCGTACGGCCTCGCCCTCCGTCCGGGGCTGCAGTCCCAGACGGCTGCGGACCGTCGCGGCCAGCGGTTCCGGAAGTCCGGAAACGCCCAGCCAGGCCCGGTCCAGCAGGTGCAGCAGCGCGGCCTCCTCAAGCATCCGGGCGGGCCAGCCGGTGCCGCAACTGGGTATCGTCCCCAACTCCCTTACCCGCCCGGCCAGTCCGGGCGCCTGGGCATCGACCATCCGGGCGGCGGTCTCCTCCCAGGCCGCATATCCCGCCCGCTCCTGGCCGGCGAGCCCGCCGCGCACGAGGTCCGCGAGCCGCTGTTCCAGCTCGGTGACGCCCGCGCCGATCCGGGCGGCCCGCCGCTCGGCCCGCTTGCGGGCTCCTTCCACGTCCGCCGGCCCGGCCCGGCTGGAGCCGTCGGCGGCGGTTCGCGCGGCCTTCGCCGCCCGCTCCACGAGCCACTCGTCCGCCCAGTCCGGAGCCTCGGACGGGCCGTCGAGCCCCTCCGCGGCCCAGAGCAGCAGCAGGCCAAGTGCGTGCTTGCACGGGAACTTCCGGCTCGGGCAGGAGCACTTGTACGCGGGCCCGGCCAGGTCGACGACCGTCCGGTACGGCTTGCTGCCGCTGCCCTTGCACAACCCCCACACCGCACCGGAAGCGGAACCTCCGGTTTGTGACCACGGCCCCGCCGCGCCGAGCTTGGCCCCCGCCTTGCGTGAGGCGTCGTCAGGAGCCAGAGCCAGTACCTGTTCCGCTGTCCAGCGAACCCCCTGCTCAGTCATGTGTTCCACCGTAGAGACCCCCACTGACAATCGCTCTGACCTGCAACAACACAGCCGCCGGGGGCTGTTGTCAGTGGTCGGGTGCATCGTGGTTCCAGCAGCCGTCGAGCGGCTGCGCAGCATTGGAGGGGGACCATGACCACGATCGGGAACGAGACCACCACAGAGGCACTGCGACCGCACGCCGAAGACGCCTTCGCACACGAACTGAAAGCCCTGGCGGCCGCCGACGACCGGCCCCGCCCGGCCCGCTGGAAACTCTCCCCGTGGGCCGTGGCCACGTACTTGCAGGGCGGCACGCTCGAAGACGGCACCGTCATCACACCCAAGTACGTCGGCCCGCGCCGGATCGTCGAAGTCGCCGTCACCACCCTCGCCACCGACCGCGCGCTGCTGCTCCTCGGAGTGCCCGGCACCGCCAAGACCTGGGTGTCCGAGCACCTCGCCGCCGCCGTCAGCGGAGACTCCACCCTCCTCGTCCAGGGCACCGCCGGGACCCCGGAGGAGGCCATCCGCTACGGCTGGAACTACGCACGCCTCCTCGCCCACGGCCCGAGCCGCGAAGCACTCGTACCGAGCCCCGTCATGCGGGCCATGGCCGAGGGCATGACCGCCCGCGTCGAAGAGCTCACCCGGATCCCCGCCGACGTCCAGGACACCCTCATCACCGTCCTGTCCGAGAAGACCCTCCCGATACCGGAGCTCGGCGACGAGGTGCAGGCCGTGCGCGGCTTCAACCTCATCGCCACCGCCAACGACCGTGACCGCGGGGTCAACGAGCTCTCCAGCGCGCTGCGCCGGCGCTTCAACACCGTCGTCCTGCCGCTGCCCGCCACCGCCGACGCCGAGGTCGACATCGTCGCCCGCCGCGTCGACCAGATGGGCCGCGCCCTGGACCTGCCCGCCGCCCCGGAGGGCCTGGAGGAGATCCGCCGCGTGGTCACCGTCTTCCGCGAGCTGCGCGCCGGGGTCACCGACGACGGGCGCACCAAGGTCAAATCGCCCAGCGGCACCCTGTCCACCGCCGAGGCCATCTCGGTGGTCACGGGCGGCCTCGCCCTGGCCGCCCACTTCGGGGACGGCGTCCTGCGCCCCTCCGACGTGGCCGCGGGGATCCTCGGGGCCGTCGTCCGGGACCCGGCCGCCGACCGGGTCGTCTGGCAGGAGTACCTGGAGGCCGTGGTCCGCGAGCGGGACGGCTGGAAGGACTTCTACCGGGCCTGCCGGGAGGTGACGGCATGAGCCCGGGGACGGCCGGCATGGACGCCACGGGTCCGCTGCTGCTGGGCGTACGGCACCACGGGCCCGGCTCGGCCCGTGCGGTGCGCGCCGCCCTGGAGACGGCCCGGCCCGCGGCCGTGCTGATCGAGGGACCGCCGGAGGGCGACGCCCTGCTCCCGCTGGCCGCCGACCCGGGGATGCGGCCGCCCGTCGCCCTGCTCGCCCACGCGGCCGACGACCCCGGCCGGGCCGCGTTCTGGCCGCTGGCCGACTTCTCCCCGGAATGGGCCGCCATCCGGTGGGCGCAGGAGCAGGGCGTGCCCGTCCGGTTCATCGACCTCCCGGCCGCGCACTCGCTGGCCGTGGCGGAGGCAGGCGGCGATGAGGACCAGGGGGAGGCGGCGCCCGGCTCCGTACGGCTGGACCCGCTGGCCGTACTGGCCTCGACAGCCGGGTACGAGGACCCCGAGCGGTGGTGGGAGGACGTGGTCGAACACCGCGGCGGGGCCGGACCGGCGGCCGATCCCCTGGCCGTGTTCCAGGCGCTCGGGGAGGCCATGGGCGCCCTGCGCGAGGAGTACGGAGCCGGCGGCCACCACCGGGACCTGGTGCGCGAGGCGTACATGCGGCAGCGGATGCGGGCCGCGCGCCGGGAGTTCGGCGAGGCCTACGCCGTGGTCTGCGGGGCCTGGCACGTCCCGGCCCTGCGGGCGAAGACCACCGCCGCCGCGGACAAGGCGCTCCTCACCGGGCTCCCCAAGGTCAAGGTGGAGACCACCTGGGTGCCCTGGACCCACCGGCGCCTCGCCAGGGCCGGAGGGTACGGCGCGGGCATCACCTCACCCGGCTGGTACGCACACCTCTTCGCGGCCCGGGACCGGCCCGTGGAGCGCTGGCTGACCAAGGTCGCGGGCCTGCTCCGCGAGGAGGACCGGCAGGTGTCCCCGGCCCACGTCATCGAGGCGGTCCGGCTCGCCGAGACCCTGGCCGCGATGCGGGGCCGGCCGGTGCCGGGGCTGACGGAAACCCTGGAAGCGGTCCGGGCGGTGATGTGCGACGGCTCCGACATACCGCTCGCGCTGATCGAGGACCGGCTCGTCGTCGGCGACGTCCTCGGCGAAGTACCCGACGGGGCGCCCGTCGTACCGCTCCAGCGCGACCTGACCCGGCAGCAGCGCTCGCTGCGCCTCAAGCCCGAGGCACAGGACCGCGAGCTGGAACTCGACCTGCGCAAGGACACCGACGCGGCCAAATCCCTGCTGCTGCACCGGCTGCGGCTGCTCGGCATCGACTGGGGCGTCCCGACGGCCTCCCGGGGGAGCACCGGCACCTTCCGCGAGACCTGGCGGCTGCGCTGGGAGCCGGAGCTCGCGGTCCGGGTCGCCGAAGCCGGCATCTGGGGGACCACCGTCCTCGGGGCGGCCACCGCCCGGGCCGAGGCCGACGCGGCGGGCGCCGCGGAGCTGGGCGAGGTCACCGCCCTGGCCGAGCGGTGCCTGCTGGCCGGGCTCTCCGAAGCCCTGCCCGCCGTACTGCGGGCCCTCGCCGACCGGGCGGCACTGGACACCGATGTGGCGGGCCTGGCCAAGGCACTGCCCGCGCTGGCCCGTTCGCTGCGCTACGGGGACGTACGGGGCACCGACGCGGCGGCCCTGGGGACGGTGGCGGCCGGGCTCGCCGAGCGAATATGCGTCGCACTGCCGCCCGCCTGCGCGGCCGGACTCGACGCCGACGCGGCGGAGGAGCTGCGGGGGCACGTCGACGGGGTGCACGGCGCGATCGGGCTGCTCGACGCGGAGGGGCTGCGGGAGCGGTGGGCCGCGGTGCTGCGGACACTGGCCGGCCGGGACACCGTCCCCGGGCTGATCCGCGGGCGGGCGGCGCGGCTGCTCCTCGACGACGGGCGGCTGCCGCCCGAGGAGACCGCACGCCTGATGGGGCTCTCCCTCTCCCCGGCGAGCGCGCCGGCCGACGCGGCGGGCTGGATCGAAGGGTTCGCGGGCGGCGGCTCCGGCGGCGGCACGCTGCTGGTCCACGACGAACGGCTGCTGGCGCTGATCGACGGCTGGCTGGTGTCGGTGCCGGAGCGGGCGTTCGTCGACGTGCTGCCGTTGCTGCGGAGGACCTTCGGGGGGTACGAGGCGGGTGTGCGGCGGAGCCTGGGGGAGCTGGTGCGGCGGGGGCCGGGCCGGGTGGGGGCCTCCCTGCCGGGGGCCGGCGCGGCGCCGGCCGGCTTCGGCCCGGAGCTGGATCCGGGCCGGGCGGATGCGGTGGTCGACGTGGTCCGCCTGTTGCTGGCGGGAGCGCGGGGGTGAGGGGCCCCGGCGGGGCCCGGCCGGGCGCGGGCGGGCTGCGGTGGCCGCTGCGCGGGGCGGAGTCCCCTACCCGCCCTTCCACCGTTCCCCGGGCTGCGCCCGGAC
>NZ_JBHXKA010000226.1:0-7358 GCF_042722885.1 Streptomyces sp. NPDC058401 | reverse complement strand
GTTCAAGACGGCGACCACCGACAAGCTGGTGATCTCCAAGCGGACCCCCGGAGCGGCGTACCGCACCGGCGCGGTGCTCGTCGTGGTCGACGCCACCGGAAAGGCCGTCTGCCGGCAGTGGGGCTATGCCTGCCGGGTCACCGGCTCGACGGGGTATCTCGTCTACGTGCTGGCCGCCGGCTACGACGGCAGCACGCCCATCGCGGCGCACATCGACACCTGGCGGGTCGCCACCACGGCCGGCTGGGCGCCCGAGTGCACCACGAAGCGCGTCGGGGCGGAGAACTTCCCGGTGCGGAGCGGCACCCTGACCGAGGACGCGGCGGGGTACTGCGCCGTCGCCGACATGAAGCCGGGCCAGCGTTTCGACCTCTACGGCGCGGACAACAGCGTCGCGAGCGGGACCAATCCCAACGCCGAGTTGATGAGCCCCACCAGTTTCACCGGCGCGGGCCTCGACCCCGTGGCCCGTTGCGACGGCCGGAACATCGGTGACTTCAACTTCTCCTGCTGGACCTCGGCCGACGCCCCGAAGGGGGAGTACCTCGTCCTGCTGAGCGCGTACACGGCTGCCACTCCGCTCAAATACCAGATGCAAGGCGTCTGTGACTTCCCCTGTACCACCCGGCCGAAGCAGGCCGACGCCACCTCGGTGACGCCGGCGACGAGCCCCACCCAGACCATCACCAAGGTGACCCTGCGTGGGAGGAACCTGACCCTCGGTACCGAGGTGGTTCTGACGGCCGACGGCGGCAGCACGAGCCCGTCACGGATGGTCAAGGCGACGGCGGTCAACACCGCCGGGACCGTGCTCGTCGTGGAGCTGAGCACCTTCGGCATCGCGCCGGACACCTACTCCGTGGCGCTCGACTCGCCCCAGTACACCTGGGGCACCCGCTCGCCGGGGTTCCTCCCCGACGCCTACAAGGTCACCGCGGCCCCGCCGCCCCCGCGTACCCCGCCCGGCGGCCACCCGCTGGCGAACTGACCGCACACCGACGGCCCGCCCCGATCACGGGGCGGGCCGTCGGTGTGTCCGGACCCGTGGGGTGGTGCCCGCAACGGAAGGGGCCCCTGCGGAGTCCTTATCTGCATGGAACTGGAAGAGGCGCGCGCACCCGGGGGAGAAGGCTGCCTCGTCGGAGCCGTACGGATCCCCGTGAAGATCGTGGCGGTGCTGATCGTGCTGCCCCTGCGGGTGGTGTGGGACCTGCTCGTCGCCGGCGCGCGGATGCTGAACCGGACCGTCCTCGGGCCGCTGGGGCAGGGGCTGCGGCGGCTGTACGAGCTGGTCCTGCTCCCGGTGCTGCGGGGGACCGGGTGGCTGATCGGGGCCCTGTTCAAGCTGGTCTTCTACTGGCCCTGGGCCGGTCTCTGGCGCTACGTCGCGCTCCCGGTCGGGCAGGCCGTGTACGCGTACCTGCTGAAGCCCGCGGGCACGGGGCTCTGGCGGTACCTGCTGGTCCCGGTCTGGGAGTACGGGCTGCTGCCCGCCGGGCGGGGCATCGCCCGGCTGTTCGCGGGCGCGGTCCGGTACCTGCTCGTGCTGCCGGGCGGCGCGCTGTACCGGTACGTCCTCACCCCCGTCGGGCACGCCCTGCGATGGCTGGGCCGGGGTTTCGCGGCCGGTGCGGCCTGGGTGGCCAAGGCCCTGTTCCTCTGGCCGTGGGCCGCGCTGTGGCGGTATGCCGTACGGCCCGGGGCCGTCGGGCTGTGGCGGTACCTGCTCGCGCCGGTCGGGCGGGGGGTGTGGGCGTACCTGCTCGTGCCGCTCGGGCAGCTGCTCGTCGCGGCCTGGCACCTCGCGGGGCGGATCAGCCGGGCGCTGGGGCGCGCGCTGGTGTGGCTGTGGCGGTGGGCCGTGGTGCGGCCCGCCGGATGGCTGCGCCGGCACGTGGTCACGCCCGCCGGGAACGCGCTGCGCGCCGGGTGGGTCGCCGGGCGGCGGGCCGCCCGCGCGGTGCACCGGCGGGCCGTCGCTCCCGTCGGCCGCGTCGTCGGCGAGGTCTGGCGGACCACCCGCCTCTCGGTGCGCGAGGCGCGGGCCGACGTGCGGCGGGCGCTGTTCGGGGGGCCGACCCGGGAACCGGCGAGGTCACAGACGCGTACTCTGGGTAGTAACACAGCCGCAGGCGACACGCCCGCCCCCGAGATCTTCCTGCACAAGACATGAGCAGGAGTGAGCCGGAGGGCAGGCGCGGCCGCCCGGCCCCACAGACCTCAGGGCGACGCGCGAGCCGCGGAGCCCCGCACAAGGAGATGAACCACTGGGCAAGCGACAGCCCGAAGGCCCGCCTCCCGCACCGGTAGTGCAGCGCATCCGTCTGCGCTACACCAAGCGCGGCCGCCTCCGGTTCACCAGCCACCGAGACTTCCAGCGTGCGTTCGAGCGGGCCCTGCGCCGCTCCGAGGTGCCCATGGCGTACTCGGCGGGCTTCACCCCGCACCCCCGCGTCTCGTACGCGAACGCCGCCCCGACCGGGACCGGCAGCGAGGCCGAGTACCTGGAGATCGCCCTCGCCGAGGCCCGCGACCCCGCGGTCCTGCGCGAGCTGCTCGACGAGTCGATGCCCGTGGGCCTCGACATCATCGACGCCGTCGAGGCGCACACCTCCGGTCTCGCCGACCGGCTGACGGCCTCCGTATGGGAGCTGCGCCTGGACGGCGTGGAGCCCGGAGACCTTGAGAAGGCCGTCGGGGCCTTCCTCGCGGCCGAGACCGTGGAGGTCCAGCGCCGCACCAAGAACGGCATGCGGACCTTCGACACGCGCGGCGCCGTGGTCAGTCTGGAAGTGGTTCCCGTTACGGCGACCGCAGAGGCTGATAGGCCCCTGGACAATGCTTGTGCGATACTGCGGCTGGTTGTTCGGCATTTGACACCTGCCGTTCGACCCGACGACGTCCTGTCCGGTCTCCGAGCTGTGGCCGACCTAACGCCGCCGGTCCCCGCTGCGGTGACCAGGCTGGCGCAGGGGCTCTTCGACGAGGAGTCCGGCACGGTGACCGACCCGCTCGCGCCCGACCGCGAGGCTGTCACGACCGCCCCACCCACGGCGGCCGTAGCCGCCGACGCGAAGGCGCCGGAAGGTCCCGCCGCGTAGGGATCGTCGTCGTCGCGCAGCCCTGGGACTCGGGAGCCACCTGGGTCGGGCCGCGCACAGACAGACCTGAAGACTTGAAGACTTCCGCCAGGCCGTACGACTACCCGTACGGAACCGGCGGCCATTGAACTGAGCTCCCGTGTGGCGAACGCGCCCCGGAGGCCGGTTCCGCGCTCATTACGCGGAACCGTGCCGGACCGGACGTCAGCCGCGGCGCCCGGGAGCGTGACGGGAGAAACCCCGCATGCTCAACAACGAAAACGACAACAAGAACGCCGCCGACAGTGGCAGCCCGAGCGACAACCTGCCGCCGCGCAGGCGCCGACGTGCCGCGTCCCGGCCGGCCGGCCCGCCCGGTGGCCCCGTAGCCGCCGCCGAGGCCGCTCCCGCGCCCGTAGTGGCCGCAGCTCCCGCCGAGGAGGCCGCCCCGGCCGCCGCCCCGGCCCGTACCCGCCGCCGTGCCACCCGCGCCGTGGCCGCCCCCGAGGCGTCCGCCGCCGAAGCCGTGGCCGAGGCCCCCGCAGCCGCCCCCGCCGCTCCGGCCGTCGAGGAGCCCGCCGCTCCCGCTCCGCGTGCCCGTCGCCGTGCGACCCGCGCCGTGGCCGCCCCGGAGGCGCCCGCCGCCGAGGCTCCGGCCGTCGAGGCTCCCGTGGCCGCTCCGGCCGTCGAGGAGCCCGCCGCTCCCGCCCCGCGTGCCCGTCGCCGTGCGACCCGCGCCGTGACCGCCCCGGAGGCGCCCGTCGCCGAGGCCCCGGTCGTCGAGGCCCCGGCCGCCGCTCCGGTCGCCGAGGCCGTCGAGGAGCCCGCTGCCCCGGCTCCGCGTGCCCGCCGCCGTGCCACCCGCGCCGTGACCGCCCCCGAGGCGCCCGCCGCCGAAGCCGTGGCCGAGGCCGCGGCCCCGGCCCCGGTCGTCGAGGCTCCGGTCGCCGCCGCCAAGGCCACCGTCACCGTGGCCGACGCCGTGGACTCCCCGAAGCGCGGCGGCCGCCGCCGCGCCACCCGTTCCACCACCGCCCCGGCCGCCGCCGCGCAGCCGGTTGCTCCCGCCGCCGAGGCCCCCGCCGCCGCCGAGGCCCCGGCCCGCGGCCGCCGCGCCGGGCGTCCCGCCGTCGCCGTGTTCCAGGCCCCGGTGTTCGCCGAGCCGATGTTCCAGACCCCGGAGACCGCGGCCATGATGGCCGCGGCCGCCGCTGCCGCCGCCCCGGCCGAGGAGGCCGAGGAGGAGGAGCTCGACCTCGTCGAGGCCGAGGCCGAGGCCGAAGCCGTCGTGGCCGCCGCCCCGCAGCCGGCCGGCCGTCGCCGCCGCCGTGGCCGCGGCGGCGCCGCCGAGACCGCCGCGCCCGTGGCCCCGGCTCCGGCCGCCGCCGCGCAGTCCGGCCCGGTCACGCTGGCCGACGTAGAGCTGGTCGACGAAGAGGCCGAGGCCGAGCTCGAAGGCTCCGCCGACGAGGACTTCGACGAGTCGGGCGACCGCCCGTCGCGCCGTCGCCGCCGCGGTGGCCGTCGCCGCCGTCGCGGTGAGGCCGCCGACCTCGACGAGTCCGCCGAGGAAGAGGCCGAGTCCGCCGAGGACGCGGAGTCCGCCGAGGACGCGGACGCCGAAGAGGCCGAGGACGACGAGGAGAACGGGGCCCTCGGCTCCAGCTCCAGCCGTCGTCGCCGGCGTCGCCGCCGTCGCAGCGGTGACGGTGGCACGGACGCCGACGCGGCCGAGGACGACGGTGTCCGCACGGTCGTCAAGGTCCGCGAGCCGCGCCCGGCGCGCGAGCGTGCCGAGTTCGTCGCCTCCGGCTCCACCTCCTCCGACGAGGTCCAGTCCATCAAGGGCTCGACCCGCCTGGAGGCCAAGAAGCAGCGTCGCCGCGAGGGCCGCGAGCAGGGCCGCCGCCGCGTCCCGATCATCACCGAGGCCGAGTTCCTGGCCCGCCGCGAGGCCGTCGAGCGCGTCATGGTCGTCCGCCAGTCCGGCGAGCGCACCCAGATCGGCGTCCTCGAGGACAACGTGCTCGTCGAGCACTACGTCAACAAGGAAGAAGCCACCTCGTACGTCGGCAACGTCTACCTGGGCAAGGTCCAGAACGTGCTGCCGTCCATGGAGGCCGCCTTCATCGACATCGGCAAGGGCCGCAACGCGGTCCTGTACGCCGGCGAGGTCAACTTCGAGGCGCTCGGCATGGCCAACGGGCCGCGCCGCATCGAGTCCGCCCTCAAGTCCGGCCAGTCGGTCCTGGTGCAGGTCACCAAGGACCCGATCGGCCACAAGGGCGCCCGCCTGACCAGCCAGGTCTCGCTGCCCGGCCGCTACCTGGTCTACGTGCCCGAGGGCTCGATGACCGGCATCAGCCGCAAGCTGCCCGACACCGAGCGCGCGCGCCTGAAGACCATCCTCAAGAAGATCGTCCCCGAGGACGCGGGCGTCATCGTGCGCACCGCAGCCGAGGGTGCGAGCGAGGACGAGCTGCGCCGCGACGTCGAGCGCCTGCAGGCCCAGTGGGAGGACATCCAGAAGAAGTCGAAGCAGATCTCGACCTCTTCGCCGAGCCTCCTGTACGGCGAGCCGGACATGACCGTCCGCGTCGTGCGCGACATCTTCAACGAGGACTTCTCGAAGGTCATCGTCAGCGGTGACAGCGCCTGGGAGACCATCCACGGCTACGTGAACCACGTGGCCCCGGACCTGGCCGACCGGCTGAAGCGCTGGACCTCCGAGGTGGACGTCTTCGCGACGTACCGGATCGACGAGCAGCTCGCCAAGGCGCTCGACCGCAAGGTGTGGCTGCCCTCGGGCGGTTCCCTCGTGATCGACAAGACCGAGGCGATGATCGTCATCGACGTCAACACCGGCAAGTTCACCGGTCAGGGCGGCAACCTCGAGGAGACCGTCACCAGGAACAACCTGGAGGCGGCCGAGGAGATCGTGCGCCAGCTGCGGCTGCGCGACCTCGGCGGCATCGTGGTCATCGACTTCATCGACATGGTCCTGGAGTCCAACCGCGACCTGGTCCTGCGGCGCATGCTGGAGTGCCTGGGCCGTGACCGCACCAAGCACCAGGTCGCCGAGGTGACCTCGCTGGGTCTGGTCCAGATGACCCGCAAGCGGGTGGGCCAGGGTCTGCTGGAGTCCTTCTCCGAGACCTGCGTCCACTGCAACGGCCGCGGCGTCATCGTGCACATGGAGACCCCGACCGTGGTCGGCGGCGGTGGCAACGGCAAGCGCTCCAAGCGCCGCGGTGGCCAGGGCGCCGGACACGAGCACGACCACGAGAACGAGGTCGTGGACACCGCCGAGGGCGATGACTACGAGATCGAGACCGAGGCGGAGCTGGCTGCCGAGGTCGCCGCTCCCATCGCACTGCCCGATCCCTCCTACGTCGCGGACGAGGAGCTCTACGGCAGCCCGGCCGAGGCCGAGGCCGCTGCTGCGGGAGTGAGCGGGCGTCGCAACCGCCGTCGCGCCACCCGCAAGGCGACCGCTCCGGCGGGCGCCCCGCGCGGTGCGGCGACGGACCGAGCCCCGGTGGCCGCGGCCCCCGTGGCCGAGCCGGTTGCCGAGGTCGAGGTCATCGAGACGCCGGAGCCCGAGGCCGTCGTCGAGATCGTCGAGGTCGTGGCGGAGCCGGTCGTGGAGGAGGCCCCCAAGGGCCGCACCCGCCGCCGTGCCACCCGTAAGGCGACCGCTCCGGCGGGCGCCCCGGCCGAGGCCGTCCAGGCCCCGGAGCCGGTGACCGAGGCCCCCGTGGCCGAGCCCGAGGTCGTCGTCGAGGCCGCGCCGGTCGTCGTCGAGACCCCGGCCGAGGCCGAGGCCGAGCCCGTGGCCGAGGCCGCGCCGGCCCGTCCGCGTCGCCGTGCCACCCGTAAGGCCACCGCTCCGGCCGGTTCCCCGGCGGGCGCGGAGGCGGCCGTCCTGGTCGTCGACGCTCCGGTCGAGGCGCCGGTCGAAGCCGCTGCGGCCGAGGCCGTCGCCGAGGAGGCCGCCCCGGCGGCTCCCGCCAAGAAGGCGGTCCGCAAGACGGCCGCCAAGAAGGCGACCACGACCGCGGCGAAGAAGGCCCCGGCCAAGAAGGCGGCGGCCGTGAAGAAGACCGCGGCCAAGAAGACGACCACGGCCAAGACGGCGGCGAAGAAGACCGTCGCGAAGCGGGCGACGAAGAAGACCGCGGCGGCCGA
The DNA here is from genome assembly GCF_042722885.1 of Streptomyces sp. NPDC058401. Classification (NCBI taxonomy): domain Bacteria; kingdom Bacillati; phylum Actinomycetota; class Actinomycetes; order Kitasatosporales; family Streptomycetaceae; genus Streptomyces; species Streptomyces sp. NPDC058401. The sequence goes on along the minus strand of NZ_JBHXKA010000226.1, from coordinate 90 downwards.
GCAGCAGACGCTGCCCTCCGTCTCGGCTCCGACCGAAGCCTGATCCGCGGATCCCGTTCCACCGGCCCCCGCCCGGCACCCTTGGTGCCG
>NZ_JBHXKA010000225.1:0-7380 GCF_042722885.1 Streptomyces sp. NPDC058401 | reverse complement strand
CGATAGGGCGGCGGCCGGGCCGGCCGGGAAGGTCAGGCACCCACCGCGTGCAGGCCGCCGTCGACGTGGATGATCTCGCCGGTGGTGCTGGGGAACCAGTCCGACAGCAGGGCGACGACGCCCTTGGCGGCCGGCTCCGGGTCCGACATGTCCCAGGCCATCGGGGAGCGCTGGTCCCAGATGTCCGCCAGGCCGGAGAAGCCCGGGATGGACTTCGCGGCCATGGAGCCGATCGGACCCGCGGAGATCAGGTTGCAGCGGATCTTCTCCTTGCCCAGGTCACGGGCGAGGTAGCGGCTGGTGGCCTCCAGGGCGGCCTTGGCCGGGCCCATCCAGTCGTACTGCGGCCACGCGTACTGCGCGTCGAAGGTGAGGCCGACGACCGAGGCGCCCTCGTTCTCCGGGAAGAGCGGCTTGCAGGCCATGGTCAGCGACTTCAGCGAGAACGCCGAGACGTGCATGGCGGTGGCGACCGACTCGAACGGGGTGTTCAGGAAGTTGCCGCCGAGCGCGTCCTGCGGCGCGAAGCCGATGGAGTGGACGACACCGTCGAGGCCGCCGAGCTCCGCACGGACGAGCTCCTCCACGCGGGCCAGGTGCTCGTCGTTGGTGACGTCGAGCTCGATCACCTTGGCGGGCTTGGGCAGCTTCTTGGCGATGCGCTCGGTCAGGGTCGGACGCGGAAAAGCGGTGAGGATGACCTCGGCGCCCTGCTCCTGGGCCAGCTTGGCGACGTGGAAAGCGATGGAGGACTCCATCAGCACCCCGGAGACGAGGATGCGCTTGCCGTCGAGAATTCCGCTCATGGTGATCAGTGACCCATGCCCAATCCGCCGTCAACGGGAATGACGGCACCAGTGATGTACGCAGCGTTGTCGGACGCCAGGAAGCTGACCGCGGCCGCGATCTCCTCGGGCTGCGCGTAGCGGCCCAGGGGCACCTGGCCGACGATGCCGGCCCGCTGCTCTTCCGTGAGCACCTTCGTCATGTCGGTGTCCACGAAGCCGGGTGCGACGACGTTGAAGGTGATGTTGCGGGAGCCCAGCTCACGGGCGAGGGAGCGGGCGAAGCCGACCAGCGCCGCCTTGGAGGCGGCGTAGTTGGCCTGGCCGGCCGAGCCGAGGAGGCCGACGACCGAGGAGATCAGGACGACGCGGCCCTTCTTCGCGCGGAGCATGCCGCGGTTCGCGCGCTTGACCACGCGGAAGGTGCCGGTGAGGTTGGTGTCGACGACCGAGGCGAAATCTTCCTCGGACATGCGCATCAGCAGCGTGTCCTTGGTGATGCCGGCATTGGCCACCAGGACCTCGACCGCGCCGTGCGCGTCCTCGACCTGCTTGTACGCCTGGTCGACCTGGTCCGAGTCGGTGATGTCGCAGCGGACCGCCAGCACGCCCAGAGCCGTGAGCTCCGCCGGGGGCTCGCCCGACCGGTACGTGATCGCGACCTTGTCCCCCGCTTCCGCGAAGGCTCGGGCGATGGCGAGGCCGATGCCCCGGTTACCTCCGGTGACGAGAACCGAGCGGCTCAACGGATCACCCTTTCGACTAGCGGTCTGAATACCAAAAACCTATAGGTCAAGTACCCCTTACGGAGAATCCGGCTCCGACAGGGCCGCGGTACGCGGTCTGTCGAGTCCCTACAGAAAGATGTAGGCACCGCGAGCCCCGGCGCGACATGATCGTGCCAGCTGCCCCAACCCCCGGGAGGACCTCCGTGCCCCATTCCATCGACGCGGCCTTCACCGCGCTGCCCTTGCGGGCGCTCGCCGACGCGGCGCTCGCGCGGGCCCGCGCGCTGGGCGCCGACCATGCCGATTTCCGCCTGGAACGCATCCGCAGCGCCTCCTGGCGGCTGCGCGACGCCAAGCCCTCCGGCGGATCCGACACCACGGACCTCGGCTTCGCGGTCCGGGTCGTGCACGGGGGCAGCTGGGGGTTCGCCTCCGGTGTGGACCTGACCATGGACGCCGCCGCGAAGGTGGCCTCGCAGGCCGTGGCCATGGCGAAGCTCTCCGCCCAGGTGATCAAGGCGGCGGGATCGGACGAGCGGGTCGAGCTCGCCGCCGAGCCGGTGCACGCCGACAAGACCTGGGTCTCCGCCTACGACGTGAACCCCTTCGAGGTGCCGGACACGGAGAAGGCCGCGCTGCTCGCCGACTTCAGCGCGCGCCTCCTGGCGGCCGACGGCGTGGCCCACGTGGACGCCTCGCTGCTCGCGGTCCACGAGAACAAGTTCTACGCCGACACCGCGGGCACCTCCACCACCCAGCAGCGGGTCCGCATCCACCCGCAGTTCACCGCCGTCGCCGTGAACGCCACCACGGGCGAGTTCGACTCGATGCGCACCATCGCCCCGCCGGCCGGGCGCGGCTGGGAGTACCTGACCGGCACCGGCTGGGACTGGAACACCGAGCTGGAGCAGATCCCCGGGCTGCTCGCCGAGAAGATGCGGGCGCCGAGCGTCGAGGCCGGGCGCTACGACCTGGTCGTGGACCCCTCGAACCTGTGGCTCACCATCCACGAGTCCATCGGCCACGCCACCGAGCTGGACCGGGCGCTGGGCTACGAGGCCGCGTACGCCGGTACCTCCTTCGCCACCTTCGACCAGCTCGGCAAGCTGGCCTACGGCTCCCCGATCATGAACGTCACGGGCGACCGGACGGCCGAGCACGGGCTGGCCACCATCGGGTACGACGACGAGGGCGTCGAGGCGCAGAGCTGGGACCTGGTCAAGGACGGCACCCTGGCCGGCTACCAGACGGACCGGCGGATCGCGAAGCTGACCGGGCTCGGCCGCTCCAACGGCTGTGCCTACGCCGACTCCCCCGGGCACGTGCCCGTCCAGCGCATGGCGAACGTCTCGCTCCAGCCGGATCCGGGCGGGCTCTCCACCGAGGACCTGATCGGCGGGGTGGAACGCGGGATCTACGTGGTCGGCGACCGCTCCTGGTCCATCGACATGCAGCGCTACAACTTCCAGTTCACCGGGCAGCGCTTCTTCCGCATCGAGAACGGGAAGCTCGCCGGACAGCTCCGCGATGTCGCCTACCAGGCCACGACCACGGAGTTCTGGGGCTCGATGGAGAAGGTCGGCGGTCCGCAGACCTACGTCCTGGGCGGCGCCTTCAACTGCGGCAAGGCCCAGCCGGGCCAGGTCGCGGCGGTTTCGCACGGCTGCCCGTCCGCGCTGTTCCGCGACGTGAACATCTTGAACACCACGCAGGAGGCCGGACGATGACCTCGTCGAGTCGCACCACCAAGCCCCACGAGATCGTCGAGCGGGCGCTGGAGCTGTCCACCGCGGACGGCTGCGTCGTCATCGCCGACGAGCAGTCGAGCGCCAATCTGCGCTGGGCGGGCAACGCCCTGACCACCAACGGGGTCACCCGCGGCCGCACCCTCACGGTCATCGCCACCGTCGACGGCAAGGAGGGCACGGCCTCGGGGGTCGTCTCGCGCTCCGCCGTCACGGCCGCCGAGCTGGAGCCGCTGGTCCGGGCCGCCGAGGCGGCCGCCCGCGGCGCCGGACCGGCGGAGGACGCCCGGCCGCTGGTCACCGGTACCCCGTCCTCGCCGGACTTCGCCGACGGCCCGGCCGAGACCTCCTCGGCGGTGTTCGCGGACTTCGCCCCGGCCCTCGGCGAGGCCTTCGCCCGGGCCCGCGCGGGCGGCCGCGAGCTGTACGGGTTCGCCAACCACGAGCTGGTCTCCACGTACGTCGGCACCTCTACGGGGCTGCGCCTGCGCCACGACCAGCCCAACGGCACCCTGGAGCTCAACGCGAAGTCCCCGGACCGCCAGCGCTCGGCCTGGGCCGGCCGCGCGACGCGGGACTTCAAGGACGTGGACCCGACCGTGCTGGACGCGGAGCTGGCCGTACGGCTCGGCTGGGCGGAGCGGAAGATCGACCTGCCGGCCGGCCGGTACGAGACGCTGCTGCCGCCCACGGCGGTGGCCGACCTGCTGATCTACCAGATGTGGTCGGCGTCGGCCCGGGACGCGGTGGAGGGCCGGACCGTCTTCTCCAAGCCCGGCGGCGGCACCCGGCTCGGCGAGCGGCTCTCCCCGCTGCCGCTGAACCTGCGCAGCGATCCGAACGCGCCGGGCCTGGAGTCCGCGCCGTTCGTGATCGCGCACAGCTCCGGCGACGACGCCTCCGTCTTCGACAACGGCCTGCCGGTCCCGGCGACCGAGTGGATCAAGGACGGCGAGCTGGCCCGGCTGACCACGACCCGGCACACGGCGGAACTGACCGGGCTGCCGGTCACCCCGTCGTTCGGGAACCTGATCCTGGAGGCCGGCGGGGAGAAGTCACTGGAGGAGATGGTGGCCTCCACGCAGCGCGGGCTGCTGCTGACCTGCCTCTGGTACATCCGCGAGGTGGACCCGGCGACGCTGCTGCTCACCGGGCTGACCCGGGACGGCGTCTACCTGGTGGAGGACGGCCAGGTCGTCGGCGAGGTCAACAACTTCCGGTTCAACGAGTCCCCCGTGGACCTGCTGTCGCGGGCCTCGGAGGCCGGCCGGACCGAGAAGACCCTGCCGCGCGAATGGAACGACTGGTTCACCAGGACCGCGATGCCGGCGCTGCGCATCCCGGACTTCAACATGAGCTCGGTCAGCAAGGGAGTCTGATCAACGTCGTCTGATCAACAAAGCGTCAGAGGTCCGGGCCTTCCCCGCCTAGACTGGCGGGGAATCCCCAGCTTTTCCGTTCCACCTCGTTCAAGGAGACCCAGAACCGTGACGGACATCGTCGACGAACTGAAGTGGCGCGGGCTCTTCGCCCAGTCCACCGACGAAGAAGCGCTGCGCAAGGCGTTCGCGGACGGTCCCGTCACGTTCTATTGCGGCTTCGACCCGACGGCGGCCTCGCTGCACGTGGGTCACCTGGTGCAGGTCCTCACCGTGCGCCGGCTCCAGCAGGCGGGCCACCGCCCGCTGGCGCTGGTCGGCGGTGCCACGGGTCAGATCGGTGACCCGCGGCCGACCGCCGAGCGCACCCTGAACGACCCGGAGACCGTCGCGAACTGGGTGACGCGCCTGCGCACCCAGATCGAGCCGTTCCTGTCCTTCGAGGGCGAGAACGCGGCGCTCATGGTGAACAACCTGGACTGGACGGCGGGCCTGTCCGCCATCGAGTTCCTCCGGGACATCGGCAAGCACTTCCGTGTGAACAAGATGCTGACGAAGGACTCGGTCGCCAAGCGGCTGGAGTCCGACCAGGGCATCAGCTACACGGAGTTCAGCTACCAGCTGCTCCAGGGCATGGACTTCCTGGAGCTGTACCGCCGGCACGGCTGCGTGCTCCAGCAGGGCGGGTCCGACCAGTGGGGCAACCTGACGGCCGGTCTCGACCTGATCCACCGGGTGGAGCCGGACGCGCACGTCCACGCCATCGCGACCCCGCTGATGGTCAAGGCGGACGGCACCAAGTTCGGCAAGTCCGAGAGCGGCGCCGTCTGGCTCGACCCGGAGATGACCACCCCGTACGCGTTCTACCAGTTCTGGCTGAACGTGGACGACCGGGACGTCTCCACCTACATGCGCATCCTGTCCTTCCAGACCCCCGAGGAGCTGGAGGCGCTGGAGGCGCAGACCGCCGAGCGGCCGCAGGCGCGTGCCGCGCAGCGGGCGCTGGCGGAGGAGCTGACCACGCTGGTGCACGGCGCGGACCAGTGCGCCGCCGTGATCGCGGCGTCCAAGGCGCTGTTCGGCCAGGGCGAGCTGGCGGACCTGGACGAGGCCACCCTGGCCGCGGCCCTGTCCGAGCTGCCGCACGCGAAGGTGGCGGAGCCGGGCCTGGTCATCGACCTGCTGGCGGAGACCGGGCTGGTCGCGAGCAAGTCGGCCGCCCGCCGGACCGTCAAGGAGGGCGGCGCCTACGTGAACAACGTGAAGGTCGCCTCCGAGGACGCGGTCCCCGCCAAGGAGGACCTGCTGCACGGGCGCTGGCTGGTGCTGCGCCGCGGCAAGAAGAACCTGGCGGCGGTCGAGGTCACCGGCTAGACGCCGCACACGCAGTACGACGCGGGGGCCGGTCCGGACACATCGTCCGGGCCGGCCCCCGCGTCGTGCTCCGCCGCGCTCTGCCGCGCTCCGTCGTGCTCTGCCGCGCGGCGGGGCCGGGGCCCTCAGGTCATCTGCCTCTTGTTGCCGCGGAGCGAGCTGTAGATCAGGTCACCGAGACCGACCACCACGACGGCTCCGGCAAGCTGCAGCAAGTGCCGGATCCAGTCGATGCCGCGCGTTTCGTTGACGCCGATCCACGTGGCCACGGCGTTTCCGAGGACGGCGCCGATGATGCCGAAGATGGTGGTCAGCCAAAGGGGCTGGTGCTGCTTGCCCGGCAGGATCGCCCGGGCTATCAGTCCCAGCACAAAGCCGACGATGATCGCCCACAACCAACCCATGTCGAGCCTCCTCCTGGCGCGTTGTGCGCATGTGGGCCCAGTCTCGACCCGTCCGGCCTACTGCGCATTTCGGGCGGCTCCATTCGGGGGACACCCCCTCTGCCGGGCTGAGGGCGGGCGGCGTACCGTGGAGGCGTCCGGGCCGGGGAGTGCCCGGCGGTCGATCGGGTGGTGGGTTGTGGAGCGGACGAAGCGGAACGGGTCCGAGGTCTTCCGGATCACGGGCGCGCGGATGAGCCTCGCCGAGGACGTACGGGGACGCCAGCGCCGGTACGTGATCTCGATGCTCGTCAGGACCCTGTCGGTGATCGCGACGATCGTCCTGTGGAACGTGCAGCGGCCCGTGGCCATCGTGACGCTCGTCGCGGGGGCGCTCCTGCCGTACATCGCGGTGGTCATCGCCAACGCGGGGCGGGAGTCGACGCCCTCCCTGCCCTCCCACTTCGTTCCGGCGCCGGTGCACCCCGCGCTGGGTGACGGAAACCTCAAGAAAAGCTCAGATCAATCATGAAGTTCCAGTGCACCGCACCGGGTCCTGCGTGACATACTGCCTACGCGCTCCGCATCCCCCGTCGGAGCGACGGACCGACGCCGGGCAGCTCCCCCCGTGGCTGCTCGGCGTCGCCATTCCGTCTTAGGGTTGAGCCGTGACTCCCCTTGATGCGCTTCTGAACGACGCTTCCGCCCCCGACGTACCCACGTGTTCCGCCAAGGCCTGCCGCGCGCCGGCCCTCTGGGTCCTGGCGTGGAACAACCCGAAGCTGCACACCCCCGAGCGCCGCAAGACCTGGCTGGCGTGCGAGGAGCACCGCGAGCACCTGTCCCAGTTCCTGGGGGTCCGCGGTTTCCTCAAGGACGTCGTCAAGCTCGACGAGTGGGAAGCGCCCGAGGGGGCGCCGCCGGCGGAGGCCCCGCGCGCCCCCGCGGGCGCGCCGCGACCGGAGCCGCCGCGGCCCGCCGCCCCC
>NZ_JBHXKA010000224.1:0-7415 GCF_042722885.1 Streptomyces sp. NPDC058401 | reverse complement strand
CGCCGAGCGACCGGGGTGGTGCGGGCCTAGGCTGATGGGACGTTTCTCTCGTCGTCGTACGACAGGAGGCCGACCCATGAGGCCGACCCGCATCAGGATGCGCAGGGCTTGTGTGGCGGCTGCCGCCGCCGGCCTGCTCATCGCCCCGGCCCTCGCGGGCTCCGCGTACGGCGCGACCGTCCCGGCCCCGTCCGCGTCCGCCGCCCCGTCCGCGGCCGGCGATACGGAGTTCCCGCAGCTCACCCCGGCCGTCGCGGCCCGACTGGACGCGGCGATCCGCCAGGTCATGGACCTGACGAAGGTGCCGGGCGTGACCGTGGGGCTCTGGGCCCCCGGCAAGGGAAGCTACGTGAAGTCCTTCGGCGTGGCCGACAAGGCGACCGGCGCACCCATGACGCCCGATCTCGGGGTGCGCATCGGCAGCGAGACCAAGACGTTCACGGTCACCGCCCTCCTCCAGCTCGTGGACCAGGGCAAGCTCTCGCTGGACGACCCGATCGGCAAGTACATCGGCGGCGTCCCGAACGGGAACCGCATCACCCTGCGCGAACTCGCGGGCATGCGCAGCGGGCTCTTCAACTACAGCGAGGACCCGGGCTTCGACAAGGAGCTCAACGGCACCTCCACCTTCACCCCGCAGCAGCTGCTCGACATCTCCTTCAAGCACCCGGTGAACTTCGAGCCGGGCGCGAAGTTCGAGTACTCCAACACCAATCTGATCCTGCTCGGCCTGCTGGTCGAGAAGATCACCGGCCGGCCGCTCCAGGAGGTCATCGCACAGGACGTCGTCAAGCCCGCGGGGCTGAGCGAGCGCACCCTCCTCGCGACGGGGACGACGTTCCCCGAGCCGCACGCGCACGGCTACACGAACGATCTGCCCGGCGGCAAGATCGTGGACGCGACGAACTTCGACCCGTCCTGGGCCTGGGCGGCCGGAGCGATGGCCTCCGACCTCCAGGACCTGCGCAGCTGGGCCAAGACCCTGGCCACCGGCACGCTGCTGACCCCCGCGACCCAGGCCCAGCGCCTGAAGACCCAGCCGATCGGCATCATCCCCGGCGACGGCTACGGGCTCGGCATCTTCAACGTCCAGGGCTGGCTCGGCCACAACGGCTCGCTCCCCGGATACGAGACGCTCACCGTCTACCTGCCGGAGGAGCAGGCGACCATGGTCATCCTGCTCACCACCGACGACCTGTACAAGGGTCAGGAGCCCAGCACCCTCTTCGGCGAGGCGGTCACCAACATCGTCACCCCCGGCCATCTGTACCCGGGCCACAAGCCGGTGGAGACCAAGTAGCGGCCGGCGGGCCGGACTACACGGGGGCGGCCGTCCCGGCCGCCCCCTTCGCCGCTTCCGCTTCCGCTTCCGCGGAGCCGCCCGTCCGCTGCCGCACGACCGAGGGGTTGGTCTCCGGCAGCAGTGCGAAGCAGGCCAGTGAGACCAGGGCGATCGCCGTCAGGTACACGGCGACGGCCCACGGCGGGCCGGAGCCGTCCGCCAGCGCCGTCGCCACGATCGGGGTCAGCGCACCGCCCAGCACCCCGCCGAGGTTGTAGCCGACGGCCGCGCCCGTGCAGCGGATCCGCGGGGCGTACAGCTCGGGCAGGTACGCGCCCACCACCGCGAACATCGTCACCATGCCGAGCAGGGCGCCGAACAGGCCCAGGGTCATCAGCAGCGGGTCCGCGGTGCGCAGCAGCCCCACGAAGGGGAACATCCACAGCGCCGAGGCCGTGCAGCCCGCCAGGCACAGCGGGCGCCGGCCGTAGCGGTCGCCGAGCACCGCGATCACCGGGGTGGCCGCCCCCTTGAGGGCGACGGCCACCATGATGCAGGCCAGCATCACGGAGCGGTGCACGCCGAGGTGTTCGGTGGCGTACGCGAGGGACCAGGTGGTGACCGCGTAGAAGACGGCGTAGCCCACGGCCAGTGCCCCGCCGGTGAGCAGGAGCAGGCGCCAGTGGCCCCGTAGGACCTCGGTCAACGGGGCCTCGGCCTTGCGGCCGGTCTCCGCCAGCGCCCGGAACTGCGGGGTCTCCTCCACCGAGCGGCGCAGCCACAGCCCGGTCAGGGCGAGCAGCCCCGCCACCCAGAACGGCACCCGCCAGCCCCAGGCGGCGAACTGCCCGTCGGACAGCGTGCTCGACAGGGTCAGCATCAGTCCGTTGGCCAGCAGGAACCCCACCGCCGGGCCCATCTGCGGGAAGCTCGACCACAGTCCGCGCCGCCCCTCGGGGGCGTGCTCCGAGGTCAGCAGCACGGCGCCGCCCCACTCCCCGCCGAGGCCGAGGCCCTGGAGGAAGCGCAGCAGGACCAGCAGGACCGGCGCGGCCATCCCGATGGAGGCGTACGAGGGCACGCAGCCCACCGCCACCGTGGCCAGGCCGGTGAGCAGCAGGGAGGCGAGCAGGACCGGGCGGCGGCCGTACCGGTCGCCGATGTGGCCGAAGACGGCGGAGCCGAGGGGCCGGGCGAGGAAGCCGACACCGAAGGTGCCGAAGGCGGCGAGGGTGCCGGCGAGCGGGGAGAAGGAAGGGAAGAAGAGCGGGCCCAGGACCAGGGCGGCGGCGGTGCCGTAGACGAAGAAGTCGTAGAACTCGATGGCGGTGCCGACGAGGGAGGCCGCGGCGAGCCGGAGCATCGAGGGGGGCGGGGAGGCGGGTGCGGCGGGGGCCGCGGGGGAGGGGTCTTGTTGCATGGTGCAGCAATTACCCCGCCCCGCGGCCTCAGGACGTGCGTTCGGCCATCAATGACCGGAAGGGAGTGCGGCCCGGCGCGAGGTTGACGGGCCGGTGGTCCCCAAGCCGTCCGCTACCAGCCGCGCTCGCGCCATTCGGCCAGGTGGGGACGCTCGGCGCCGAGCGTGGTGTCGTTGCCGTGGCCGGGGTAGACCCAGGTCTCGTCCGGCAGGCGGTCGAAGAGCTGGCGCTCCACGTCGTTCACGAGCTGGACGAAGGCCTTCGGGTCGCCCCAGGTGTTGCCGACGCCGCCGGGGAAGAGGCAGTCGCCGGTGAACACGTGCGGGTGGCCGTGCGGGTCGTCGTAGACCAGCGCGATGGACCCGGGGGTGTGGCCGACCAGGTGGCGGGCGGTCAGCGTGACCCGGCCGACCGTGATCGTGTCCCCGTCCTCGACGGGCACGTCGGTCGGGACCGGGATGCCCTCCGCGTCGTAGCGGCCCGCGTACGTCCGCGCGCCGGTCGCCGCGACCACGTCCGCCAGTGCGCCCCAGTGGTCCCCGTGCTGGTGGGTGGTGACCACGGCGGTGATGCCGCCGTCGCCGATCAGGCTCAGCAGGGTCTCCGGCTCCGCCGCCGCGTCGATCAGCAGCTGCTCGTCGGTGGCCCGGCAGCGCAGCAGGTAGGCGTTGTTGTTCATGCCCCCCACCGCGACCTTCGAAATCATCAGGTCCGAGAGTTCGTGCACGTCGGCCGGACCGCCGACCTTGACCGCTCCGCTGTACGTCATGGACCGATCCTAGAGCGGAGGGAGGACCGGCAGCGGTCCGCCCTCGGTGATCAGGGAAGCTCCCTTGTCCGCACGGCCGGCCAGCCAGCCCAGGAGCGCGGCGGCGGTGCCGGTGACGGTGACGGCCGGGTCGCCTTCGGAGCCGGTCCGCCAGTGGCGCCCGTCGGTGGCGGAGAGGGCCGTGGGCGGCACCTCCGGGCGTCCCGACCAGCGCTCGGCGAGGAACTCGATCTCCCGGCCGGTGAACTCCTCGGAGAGGTCGGAGAGCTCGTAGCCGATGTTCAGGTCGACGTGGTGCAGCTCGATCTCGATCAGGCGCCGGAAGGGCACCCGGGCCGCACTGTCGGTGACCCCGTTGCGCAGTTCCACGGTGCGGGTCCAGTCCTGCGGACGTGCGGCGACGTCCTGCCAGCGGTCCGCGGAATTCCGGACGTCCTCGAGCTGTTCCAGCAGAGGACGCCCCGCATCGCGCTCGATGTCGGATTCCCGGGAGGTGGCGCTCTCGTACATCGGGCGGCCTTCGAAGACCTCGACCAGGGCGTCCGCGTTCCGGGCGAGGTGGGCCAGGACGTGTCCGCGGCTCCAGCCGGGGAGACGTGACTCTTCGGCCAGGGAAGCGTTGTCCAGCTTCGCGGCCGCTGTCAGCAGCCGATCGGTGGCCTCACGTACGGAGCGCAGGTCGTGCGCATGATCAATCATGCGGCCGAGCCTAGTGGTCCAGGGGCCCTCGCCACACGATCGGGTGAAGAGGGCTGCGGAGTGCCGGAAATCGAATGCACGTGCTATACGCTCGGAGTCCAGTCTCCCACTCCACCGCAGAGGCGCCCCCCAATACCCTGGGACGGGGGCCAGTGCCCCCGCTCTCTCAAGAAAGGTGCGGACCGGCGTGACCGACCGTCTCATCGTTCGTGGCGCTCGCGAGCACAACCTCAAGAACGTCTCTCTTGACCTGCCGCGCGACTCGCTCATCGTCTTCACCGGACTCTCCGGGTCGGGCAAGTCCTCCCTGGCCTTCGACACGATCTTCGCCGAGGGCCAGCGCCGCTACGTCGAGTCGCTCTCCTCGTACGCCCGCCAGTTCCTCGGCCAGATGGACAAGCCCGACGTCGACTTCATCGAGGGCCTCTCCCCGGCCGTCTCCATCGACCAGAAGTCCACCTCGCGCAACCCCCGCTCCACCGTCGGCACCATCACCGAGGTCTACGACTACCTCCGCCTGCTCTTCGCGCGCATCGGCAAGCCCCACTGCCCCGAGTGCCGCCGGCCGATCTCGCGGCAGTCGCCGCAGGCGATCGTCGACAAGGTGCTCGCGCTGCCCGAGGGCAGCCGCTTCCAGGTGCTCTCGCCGCTGGTGCGCGAGCGCAAGGGCGAGTTCGTCGACCTCTTCGCCGACCTCCAGACCAAGGGCTACAGCCGTGCCCGGGTGGACGGGGAGACGATCCAGCTCTCCGAACCGCCCACGCTGAAGAAGCAGGAGAAGCACACCATCGAGGTGGTCATCGACCGCCTCACCGTCAAGGACAGCGCCAAGCGCCGGCTGACGGACTCCGTGGAGACCGCCCTCGGGCTCTCGGGCGGCATGGTGATCCTGGACTTCGTCGACCTCGCCGAGGACGACCCCGAGCGTGAGCGGATGTACTCCGAGCACCTCTACTGCCCGTACGACGACCTCTCCTTCGAGGAGCTGGAGCCGCGCTCCTTCTCCTTCAACTCGCCCTTCGGCGCCTGCCCCGAGTGCACCGGCATCGGTACGCGCATGGAGGTGGACCCGGAGCTGATCGTCCCGGACGAGGACAAGTCCCTGGACGAGGGCGCGGTCTCGCCGTGGTCGCTCGGCCACACCAAGGACTACTTCCAGCGGCTGATCGGCGCGCTCGCCACGGAGCTCGGCTTCCGCACCGACATCGCGTGGGCCGGACTGCCGCTGCGGGCGAAGAAGGCCCTGCTGTACGGCCACAAGACCCAGATCGAGGTCCGCTACCGCAACCGGTACGGGCGCGAGCGGGCCTACACCACGGCCTTCGAGGGCGCGGTGCCGTTCGTGAAGCGGCGCCACTCGGAGTCCGAGAGCGACGCCAGCCGCGAGCGCTTCGAGGGCTACATGCGCGAGGTGCCCTGCCCCACCTGCCAGGGCACCCGGCTCAAGCCGATCGTCCTCGCGGTGACGGTGATGGACAGCTCCATCGCCGATGTCGCCGCGATGTCGATCAGCGAGTGCGCGGACTTCCTCGGGCGCCTCAAGCTCGACGCCCGCGACAAGAAGATCGCCGAGCGGGTCCTCAAGGAGGTCAACGAGCGGCTGCGCTTCCTCGTCGACGTCGGCCTGGACTACCTCTCCCTCAACCGCGCCGCCGGCACCCTCTCGGGCGGCGAGGCCCAGCGCATCCGCCTCGCCACCCAGATCGGCTCCGGCCTGGTGGGCGTGCTGTACGTGCTGGACGAGCCCTCCATCGGCCTGCACCAGCGGGACAACCACCGCCTCATCGAGACCCTCGTGCGGCTGCGGGACATGGGCAACACCCTCATCGTCGTCGAGCACGACGAGGACACCATCAAGGTGGCCGACTGGGTCGTGGACATCGGCCCGGGCGCCGGCGAGCACGGCGGCAAGGTCGTGCACAGCGGCTCGCTGAAGGACCTGCTGAAGAACCCCGAGTCGATCACCGGCCAGTACCTGTCCGGCAAGCGGTCCATCCCGCTCCCCGACGTACGCCGTCCCGTGGACCCCTCGCGCAAGCTCACGGTCCACGGCGCCAAGGAGAACAACCTCCAGGACATCGACGTGTCCTTCCCGCTGGGCGTGCTCACGGCGGTGACGGGCGTATCGGGCTCCGGCAAGTCGACACTGGTCAACGACATCCTGTACACCCACCTCGCCCGCGAGCTCAACGGCGCCCGGTCGGTGCCGGGACGGCACACGCGGGTGGACGGCGACGACCTCGTCGACAAGGTCGTGCACGTGGACCAGTCGCCGATCGGCCGGACCCCCCGGTCCAACCCGGCCACGTACACCGGTGTCTTCGACCACGTGCGCAAGCTCTTCGCGGAGACGATGGAGGCGAAGGTGCGCGGCTACCTGCCGGGCCGCTTCTCCTTCAACGTGAAGGGCGGCCGGTGCGAGAACTGCTCCGGCGACGGCACGATCAAGATCGAGATGAACTTCCTGCCGGACGTGTACGTCCCGTGCGAGGTCTGCCACGGCGACCGGTACAACCGGGAGACGCTGGAGGTCCACTACAAGGGCAAGTCCATCGCCGAGGTCCTGAACATGCCGATCGAGGAGGCCGCCGGCTTCTTCGAGGCCGTTCCGACGATCTCGCGGCACCTGAAGACGCTGAACGAGGTGGGTCTCGGGTACGTCCGCCTCGGCCAGTCGGCGCCGACCCTGTCGGGCGGCGAGGCGCAGCGCGTGAAGCTGGCCTCGGAGCTCCAGAAGCGGTCGACCGGGCGGACGGTGTACGTCCTGGACGAGCCGACGACGGGCCTGCACTTCGAGGACATCTCGAAGCTGATCAAGGTGCTGTCGGGGCTGGTCGACAAGGGCAACACGGTGATCGTCATCGAGCACAACCTCGATGTCGTCAAGACCGCGGACTGGGTCGTGGACATGGGTCCCGAGGGCGGGTACGGCGGCGGCCTCGTCGTCGCCGAGGGCACGCCGGAGCAGGTCGCCTCGGTGGGAGCGAGCCACACGGGCAAGTTCCTGCGGGACATCCTGGGCGCGGACCGGGTCCTGGACGGTGCGCAGGCGGCCGCTCCCGCGAAGAAGGCGGCCGTGCGGAAGAAGGCGGCTCCCGCCGCGGCGGCGACGAAGGCCGTGGCGAAGAAGGCTGTGGCGAAGAAGGCCGTGGCGAAGGAGGCGGCCACCGAGGCGCCTGCGAAGAAGGCGGCCACGCGGGCGCGCAAGGCGTAGCCCTCCGGAGGCGGCGCCGGTCCCGTTGTC
>NZ_JBHXKA010000223.1:0-7528 GCF_042722885.1 Streptomyces sp. NPDC058401 | reverse complement strand
GTGCGAACCCCGACGGGTCGCACAGGCCGTCGCCATGGCCAGGCCTCGGATAGGCCCCCTCAGCCTCCACCCCGCGCCGGCCCTTCGGCCCCGCGGCCAGCCCACTTCGAACTTTCGCGTGACTGCACAGTGTCCGATATCTGCCTGCAACCCCGGGGGCTGTCCCTGTCAGGCCGGCTGCGGGCCGGCAGGGACAGCTTCACGGGCCGTCAGGGCGTTGGAGCCCGGGCGGGCGACCCGGCAGCTGGCAAGGGCCGAGGTCCGCTTGCCGGCCCGAGTTCCCCAGGGTCAGGCGGCCGCTCGTGTGGGTCGGTGCTCGGCTCAGCGGTCTGGGAGAGCGTCATTTTCTGGCCGCGGCGGGTGTCCGTTGGCTGAGTTCCGCATGTCGTTGCAGTGGCTGGGCCCGTACCTTGCGTCATGTGCGCTGATCAGGGGCGGTCTCCCGCCTTGGTGGCGTCGTCACTTTTGAAGGGGAACGGCATGGCTACAGGCACGGTGAAGTGGTTCAACGCTGAAAAGGGGTTCGGGTTCATCTCCCAGGACGAGGGTCCGGATGTGTTCGTCCACTTCTCTGCGATCCAGTCGGGTGGCTACCGCTCGCTGGAGGAGAACCAGAAGGTGCAGTTCGAGGTCACGGCAGGCCCCAAGGGC
This sequence comes from Streptomyces sp. NPDC058401, assembly GCF_042722885.1. NCBI lineage: Bacteria > Bacillati > Actinomycetota > Actinomycetes > Kitasatosporales > Streptomycetaceae > Streptomyces > Streptomyces sp. NPDC058401. The sequence goes on along the minus strand of NZ_JBHXKA010000223.1, from coordinate 6,877 downwards.
CCCCAGGCCGAGAACGTGACCCTCGTCTGAGGACGCTCCAGGCAGGGGTCGCCGGACACACGCCCCGGCGGCCCCTGCCTGGGCAGCCCCGCGGACAGGGGTTTACTGCTGAGTAAGTCGCAGTGCGCTCCATTATTGTGACTACCTGTCCTGCACTGGCAGCGATTGAAGAGGGTCTTACTCGGCCGCGTTGCAGGTCGGCCCCGAGCGGCGATCCAGCGTCGCGTTTACGCACGCAGCGCCCATAACGCACTTCACTCACGTCGCGAAGTCCAGCCCGCAAGGCTCTGAACTGCGGTTACCTTCCGCGTGTTTTCGCTGGATCTGTTTCTGACGACCCACCGCGTGGAGTGCGTGGCGATCCTGAAGCCGGTGGCGAAGGGTGCCTGACCTGCGGGTTTATCGATGTGCGGTGGGGGCGTTACCGGCGATATCTTGACGCTGAATGACGCTCGTTGATCTCGCCCGAAAGGCATGTCTGCGCAGGGCGATCGTCGAGGCTCTGGCGGTCGTGGTCAGTGCGAAGGTGCTCTCGTGCTGGTACGGAACCCGCCTTCCGGCCGAGCGGGCCCTGGCCGTCGAATTTGCCGTCAACCGCCAGACCGTCCGCGCGGCCCTGCCACCGGGTCCTGACCGCGACCGGCGACCCCTACGGCGAAGCGCTCACGTACTTCGCGCCCGTACTCGTGCTGGAAGTCGGCGAACTCGCCCGCTACCTGCCCAGGCTGCCACCACGTACAGCACCACCCCGTAGCCGCCCGACCTCTGCGAGGCCAGCCCCCCCCGCGAAGAGGGAGCTGACACGAAAACGCCCCTTTGTGGTGGGGCGGTTCACGCCTCGATCGGCTCGAAGCGGTCGGTCGGTCGGTCGGGCCGAGGCTGCTGGCTTCCCGACCCTGTGCGCGGGCCCCGCAGCGACGGGCTCCTCGACGTCCACGGCGGTGTCGTCGTCCTCGCCCGACACTGGCCGTTCGGCCGAGGCCGACAGGGCGGGGGCTGCAGCATGCTGGGTGGCCCCGCCGGGTCGGGACGGACGGAGCGGCACAGACGCGTCACCCCCCGGTTTGCCGGCGCATGGGGCTGTGTCAACCGCATGGAGGACGTCCTGTGACGCTGATGTACCGCGTTCCGCCCGCGTCAAGAGGTGCGTCGTGACGGCGCTGCCGTCGCTGGCCCTGCCCGCCCTCCGCGGTGGGCAGACCTCTCCCCGATCCGTCGCGGCAGCGCGCGTGGCCGGGTGGGCGACGCCGATCCTCGCGTTCGTGCTCGGGCTGTGGGGCAACACGGGCCCGTCCCCGTGGACGGACGAGATCGTCACCATGGACGTGGCGCGGCGGTCCTGGCCGGAGCTGTTCGCGCTGCTCGGCCAGGTCGACGCCGTGCACGGTCTGCACTACGTACTGATGCACCTGGTCGGGCAGGTCACCTCGGTGACCGAGTTCACGATGCGGGTCCCGTCCGCGACGGCCGTCGCCGTCGCCGTGGCCGGGACGGTGTGGCTGGGCCGGTCGCTCGGCGGGCCCCGCCACGGTGTCTGCGCGGGACTGGTCCTCGCGGTGGCGCCCACGGCGTCCAGGTACGCGCAGGAAGGGCGCTCGTTCGCCTTCGTCATGGCGGCCGCCGTCCTGGCCACCGGAGCCCTGGCCAAGGTCCTGGCCGGCGACGGCCGGCGACGGTGGCCGATCGCATACGCGGTACTGGTCGCGGTGTTGGGCTGGTTCAACATCATGGGGCTGCTGCTGCTCGTCGCTCACGCGATCACCGTGACCTGGACCCGTCCCGGCCGCCGCACGATCCGCCGCCTGGCCATCGCCCAGGCGGCGGGCATCACGGCCATGGCGCCCCTCCTCTTCCTGGCCCTCACCCAGCGCTCCGCCGTGGGGGCGTCCGCGCCGGTCACCTTCGGCACCCCGGCGGCCTTCTTCTCCTGGCTCCTGTACCCCGGCCAGGACACCCTGCTGACCTCGTTCAAGGTGCTGCTCATCGGCTCGACGCTGACCGCCCTGGGAGCCCTCGCCGTCCGGCGGCGCAAGACCCCGGAGCTGATCCGGGCCGTGGGCGTCCCGTGGCTGACCGTGCCCCCGGCGCTCCTCGCCCTGGCCACCCTGGTGCAACCGGTGTTCGCCTACCGCTACCTGGTCTTCTGCCTGCCCGCGCTGGCCCTGCTGCTCGCCGCCGGAATCCTCGTACTGCCCTGGTGGGCCCGTGTCGCGCTCGTCCTGGCCGTGTCCGCGCCCCTGGCCTTCTGCCACCGCGCGATACGGCTGGAGCAGAGCCGTTCCTGGGACACCCTGGCCGTCGTCAGGATCCTGCGCGCCCATGATGCCCCCGGTGACACCGTCCTGTTCAGCGGCGCCCGCTGCGGCCTGATCTCCACCGCGTACCAGGAGGCGTTCGCCCGGCGCACCGACCTCGGCCGCTCCGGCACCGCCGCCGCGGCCGCGGCACTGGACAACCCGCCTGCCGACCCGGCCACCCTGGCCCACCGCCTGGAACGGGCACCCCGGGTGTGGCACGTGATGTGCACCCACCTCTCGGCCGCGGCCCGGACGACCGCCGAGCGGATTGCCGCCGCCCAGGAACAGGCACTGTGGGCCGCAGGCCTCCACCCGCGCCGTCACTTCACCATCCGTGGCATCGAGATCATCCTCGAAACCCGGCCCGGCGAGAACTCCCTTGAGAGCCCGGCGAACACGGCCGCGGTGCGGTGTCCCGGTCAGCCGGGCAAGGCCTGCCCGGCCTGGCTTCGGACGGATCCGGCAGAGGGGGCGGGTGAAAAGACGAGCTGATCGGGTTCGAACGGGCGCTGACGTAGGGCGGCCCGGTCTGGTCGCGCGACGAGGACCGCTCGGAGCTGCCGGCGTCCTGCTACCGGGAGTCGCTGCGGGTCGCCGACGAGCTGGGAGCGGAGTACGCGGCCTTCGCGGCAGCCGTGGAGTAGCACCCGCGGGCACCCGGCCGGGGCGTGGATGTGCGCCGGTAAGCCCGGATTGGGGGAGGCACGCGCCATTTGTTCTATTCCGTATGGGATTCTTCTCCTGAAGCCGGGCAGGCGACGACGGGACCGCGTCCGGCAGGGCGCGGCACGCCTGCCGCCGAGGAGAAGGAGAAGCAGTGGGGGACGGGACGGACGCGACAGGGGCGGACGGGATACGGGCGGACGCGATACGGGCGGACGCGGTACGGGTCGACCGGCCGGGGCGAAGGCTGCCGTGGCCCTGGTTCCTGGTCGTGGTGCTCGTGTACCTGGGCATCATCCAGGGACTGGGACTCCTGGTCGGCGTGGACAACGGCGACTCCGCGAGCGAGTTCCCCACCACCGAGTCCCTGGTGCGCAACGCCCTGATCCCCATCGGGGCGTCGATCGTGTTCGGTGCGGCCCTCGTCACCTGGCTCGGCTGGTGGCGCGAAGTCCTGTACTACCGTGCGCCCGTGCGGCGCTGGGTGCGCTGGGTGCCGCTCTCGATGCTCGTCGTCTCCCTGGCCGGCCTGAACTTCGGGCACCTCGCCGACCAGAGCGTCTCCCTCGTGGCCTGCCTGCTGCTGCTCGGGCTGTTCGTCGGCGTCGGCGAGGAGCTCATGTTCCGGGGCATCGGCGTCCAGGCCTTCCGCCGGGCCGGGCTCTCCGAGGGCAAGGTCGCCCTCTACTCCTCCCTCGTCTTCGGCCTCGCCCACGTCAGCAATGCCATCGGCCAGGGAGCCCAGGCCCTCGTGCAGGCCCTCATCGTGTCCACCTCGGGCTACTTCTTCTACCTGTGCCTGCGCGTCGGCGGCGTCATCCTGCTGCCGATGCTCGTCCACGGCCTCTGGGACACCGGCCTGATCTCCAACCTCGTGGGCGAGGAGCCCCAGGGCTCCCTGGGCATGGCCCTGATGGTCGTCCTCCAGGCCGTCCTCATCGTGGTCCTGCTCCTCAAGCGCCGCACGATCGAGCCGGTACCGGCCGTACCGGCCCCCGCCGCCCCCGCCTGACGGGCTAGGAGACCGAGAACAGCCGGCCGTAGTCCTCGACCGGGGTGGTCGGGGTGCCCGCCGCGCGCAGGGCGGCCCAGAGCAGGGTCTGGTTCGCGGTCAGCACCGGGCGGCCCAGGGTGGCCTCCAGGGCCGCGATCGCCCCGACGGCGCGGAAGCCGTTGCCGCCGATGACGACCGCGTCCGCCGTGTCGGGGACGTGCGCGGCCACCCAGTCGTGCAGGGCCCGCGGCCCGATGAGGGTCTGCCCGCTGGGCAGGCCGCAGGGGGCGGCGTACGGGACCTCGAACCCGGCGTCCTCGTAGTAGCCCCGGCCCAGGTCGCTCAGCGTCTCGTCGAACCACGGCGGGTCCACGAGGGCGGGCCGGCCAGCCCCCAGGGCCCGCAGCGCCTCGGCGGTGGCGGCGCAGGTGGCGACCACGGGAAGCCCGTGGGTGCGCTCGCGCAGCCGCTCCAGCATGTACCCCTCACCGCGCGGGCCGATGACGTAGGCGGAGCTGGTGAAGGCGTAGGCGATCACCGACACCGGCGCGGCCGCCAGCAGCTCGGCGGCATCGTCCACGTACGGGGGCTCGGCGAAGGCCCGTACCGGGGCGAGCGGGATGGTGGGGTCCATCGCACCGCCGCGCCCCATGGCGCGGAACGGCACCCGCGCGGCGTGCAGGCCCACGTCGGCCGGAGCCATGGCGCGCAGCTCCGACTCGGGGCCGACGTCGGCGTGCGGGGTGAGGACGCCGAGGCGGACGCGCACGTCCCACCCGTCGGGCTGCCACATCGCGTGTTCCTCTCGGAAGCCGGTGGATACGGGAGATCTCCTACTGTGACACCGGTCGGACCGCCGGGGCGCCCGGCCGCGCCGCCGCGTACGGGGCCGTCGCTCCCTCCCGGATATCCACAGGGTCGAGGGGATCCGGGCGGATGTGTCCGAGGAGGTCGCTAGGCTTCTGGGATGACCCCTTCGGAAGCAGCCGTCGAGATCCCCGACGCCCAGCAGGTGCTCCACCGCGTCTTCGGGTACGACTCGTTCCGCGGCGAGCAGCAGCAGATCATCGAGCACGTCGCCGGCGGTGGCGACGCGCTGGTGCTGATGCCCACCGGCGGCGGAAAATCGCTCTGCTACCAGATCCCGGCGCTGGTCAGAGCGGGCACCGGAGTGGTGATCTCCCCGCTGATCGCCCTGATGCAGGACCAGGTGGACGCCCTCAACGCGCTCGGCGTGCGGGCCGGGTTCCTCAATTCGACGCAGCTGTCCGACGAGCGGCGCGCGGTCGAGCAGGCCTTCCTGGACGGCGAGCTCGACCTCCTCTACCTGGCACCCGAGCGGCTGCGCACCGAAGGGACGCAGCGGCTGCTCGACCGGGGCACGGTCTCGCTCTTCGCCATCGACGAGGCGCACTGCGTCGCCCAGTGGGGCCACGATTTCCGGCCCGACTACCTCGCGCTGTCCATGCTGCACGAGCGCTGGCCCAAGGTGCCCCGCATCGCGCTGACCGCGACGGCCACCGAGGCCACGCACGCCGAGATCGCGGCGCGCCTCGGCCTGGAGGAGGCCCGCCACTTCGTGGCCGGCTTCGACCGGCCGAACATCCAGTACCGGATCGTGGCGAAGAACAACCCGGTCAAGCAGCTGCTGGAGCTGATCCGCACCGAGCACCCCGGGGACGCCGGGGTCGTCTACTGCCTCTCCCGCGCATCGGTGGAGAAGACGGCGGCCGCCCTGGTCGAGCAGGGCATCGACGCGGTGCCCTACCACGCGGGCATGGACTCCCGGACGCGTGCGGCGAACCAGTCGAAGTTCCTGCGGGAGGACGGGGTCGTGGTGGTGGCCACGATCGCCTTCGGCATGGGCATCGACAAGCCCGACGTGCGCTTCGTGGCCCACCTGGACCTGCCCAAATCGGTCGAGGGCTACTACCAGGAGACCGGCCGCGCCGGCCGCGACGGGGAGCCGGCCACGGCCTGGCTCACGTACGGGCTCCAGGACGTGGTGCAGCAGCGCAAGATGATCGAGGGCTCCGAGGGCGACGAGGCGCACCGCCGCGCGCTGGCCGGACACCTGGAGGCGATGCTCGCGCTGTGCGAGACGGTCGGCTGCCGCCGCGTGCGGCTGCTGGCGTACTTCGGGCAGACCGGGGCGCCGGACTGCGGGAACTGCGACACCTGCCTGACCCCGGCCGAGTCCTGGGACGGGACGGTCGCGGCGCAGAAACTGCTGTCCACGGTGTGGCGGCTGGCCAAGGAGCGCCGGCAGAAGTTCGGCGCCGGCCAGATCATCGACATCCTCCAGGGCAAGAAGACCGCCAAGGTCATCCAGTTCGACCACGACGGGCTCTCGGTCTTCGGCATCGGGGCGGACCTGGGCACCAACGAATGGCGCGGGGTCGTCCGGCAGCTGCTGGCCCTCGGCCTGCTGGCGGTGGAGGGCGACTACGGCACGCTGGTGCTGACCGAGGCCAGCGGCGAGGTGCTGGGCGGGCGCCGGAGCGTCCCGATGCGCAAGGAGGCGGCGCCGGCGCCCGGTTCCTCCCGCAGGGAGTCCGGCGGATCGCGCTCCGGGAAGGGCGGCCGGGTACCGGTCGACCTGCCGGCGGCCGCCGTGCCGGTCTTCGAGTCCCTCCGCGCGTGGCGCGCCGAGACCGCGAAGGAGCAGGGCGTGCCGGCGTACGTCGTCTTCCACGACGCCACGCTGCGGGAGATCGCGACGCAGCTGCCGGGGACGGTCGCGGAGCTGGGCACGATCAGCGGAGTCGGCGAGGCGAAGCTCGCCAAGTACGCCGAGGGCATCCTGAAGACCCTGGGCGGTGCGCAGCCCGAGCCGGGCGCGGGGGACCCGGCGACGGCGCCCGGAGCCGCCCCGGTGACGGCCGCCCCGGCGCCCGCCCCGGCCGCGCCCGCCCCGGCGGCC
>NZ_JBHXKA010000222.1:0-7557 GCF_042722885.1 Streptomyces sp. NPDC058401 | reverse complement strand
GTTCCACGGGTCGCAGGGCCTCCGCCCGGGCCGCCATCTCCGAGGCGGCCACCGCCGCCCCGTGTCCCCGCTCGGTCGCCAGCGACCCCATCAGGTCCACCCGCTGCGCCAGCGAGAGGACCCGTACCGCCCGCGGCGGATACCCGGGCGCCAGCGCGTCCCGCCCGGCCTCCGTCCGCGCCCGGTACGCGGACAGCGCCGCCTCCGCGATCGGCCCGGATCCGGCCACGTCCAGCCGGGTCAGCACCACCGTGGCCTCGCGCAGCGCCTCGGCGAGTTCCCGTTCCGCCTCGCCGAGCGACGGCACGTCCGCCGGCGGGGCCTCCCGTACGGGCAGGCAGTGCCAGGTCACCGACACGTGCACGTCACCCGCGGGCCCGGCCTCGTGGACCTCCGGGACCAGCCCGACCGCGGCGCCCACGGCGACGACCGCCTCCTCCGCGTCCAGCGCCCTCGCGTTGAACTCCGGCGGCCCGCTCAGCCCCAGCGGATGCCCGGGCGCCGGGAGCGCGATCCGCAGCCCGCTCACGCCCAGCACCCGCAGCCGGCCCAGCGCCAGGGTGAGACCCACGGGGCCGGATTCCCCGGGCAGTCCCTCCACCCGGTGCACGGAGTCCTCGCCCACGATCGACAACACGGCCTCGTCGGGCGAGACGAGACCGGCCAGCAGAGCGTTCCCCCAGGCGGCCAGCCGCCCTGAACGCGGTTCGAAAAGCATCCCCCCACTTTACGGACGGCCCCCGGGACCCGGGCCCGCGCCCGGACCCCTCCCCGAGTGGCGTAGGTTTTCCCCTTGGGGCTGCGCCCAAGGACGGGCGGCGCACAGATGTACCGAGACTGCAAGGGGAGACAACACGCTCATGAGCGATGTTCTGGAGCTGGTGGACGTATCCGTGGTCCGCGAGGGCCGGGCTCTGGTGGACCAGGTCTCCTGGTCGGTCAAGGAGGGGGAGCGCTGGGTGATCCTCGGCCCCAACGGCGCCGGCAAGACCACGCTGCTGAACCTCGCCTCCAGCTACCTCTTCCCCACCAAGGGCTCCGCCACCATCCTCGGCAGCACCCTCGGCAAGGTGGACGTCTTCGACCTGCGCCCCCGCATCGGCATGGCCGGCATCGCGATGGCCGACAAGCTGCCCAGGCGCCAGACCGTCCTGGAGACCGTCCTCACCGCCGCGTACGGCATGACGGCCACCTGGCAGGAGGAGTACGAGGCGATCGACGAGCAGCGCGCCCGCGCCTTCCTCGACCGCCTCGGCATGACGCCCTACCTCGACCGGAAGTTCGGCACCCTCTCCGAGGGCGAGCGCAAGCGCACCCTGATCGCCCGTGCGCTGATGACCGACCCCGAGCTGCTGCTGCTCGACGAGCCCGCCGCCGGCCTCGACCTCGGCGGCCGCGAGGACCTCGTACGACGCCTCGGCCGGCTCGCCCGCGATCCGCTCGCCCCGTCGATGATCATGGTCACGCACCACGTCGAGGAGATCGCCCCCGGTTTCACGCACGTGCTGATGATCCGTCAGGGCAAGGTGGTCGCGGCCGGACCCATCGACCTCGAACTGACCTCCCGCAACCTCTCCCTCTGCTTCGGCCTGCCGCTCGTCGTCGAGCGCAACGACAGCGACCGCTGGACCGCCCAGGGCCTGCCCCTGCGGTAGCCGCGCACCGGCCGGGCCCCGCGGCACCGGCCGGTCCTCCCGCACCCTGTCCGGACCGCGCCCACCCGACCTACCATGACCATGTGGACATCGACGCGTGGGTGTGGTGGCTCATAGGCGCGGTCGGACTGGGCATTCCCCTCGTCCTGACCGCGATGCCCGAGTTCGGCATGTTCGCCGCCGGAGCGGTGGCGGCCGCCGTCACGGCGGCCCTCGGCGGGGGAGTGGTCGTCCAGATCCTGGTCTTCGTGGCCGTGTCGGTCGCGCTCCTCGCGGTCGTCCGCCCGATCGCCAACCGGCACCGCAACCAGAAACCCCAACACCGCAGCGGCATCGACGCGTTGAGGGGCCGCAGCGCCGTCGTCCTGGAACGCGTGGACGGCAGCGGCGGCGGCCGCATCAAGCTCGCCGGCGAGATCTGGTCGGCGCGCTCCCTGGACGCGGACACCACCTTCGAACCGGGCCAGTCCGTCGACGTCGTGGAGATCGACGGGGCGACCGCCGTCGTCATGTGACGGACCGGCACCATGTGACGGACCGCGTGACGGACCGTGTGACGGACCAGCACGTGAGCAACTCGCCTGTGTGCAAGCACATGTGGGCAGGTACATGTGGGCAAGCAGCCGACCCGCGGCCCCGGGGTCTGCGAGACTCCGCTGAACGGGGCAGCACAGACAGCCGGAAGGGCACGGGGAACCGCATGCAACCGATCATCATCGTTCTGATCATTCTGGTGGTTCTGGTCTTCATCGCACTGGTCAAGACGATCCAGGTGATCCCGCAGGCCAGCGCCGCAATCGTCGAACGGTTCGGGCGCTACACCCGCACCCTCAACGCGGGCCTCAACATCGTCGTCCCGTTCATCGACTCGATCCGCAACCGGATCGACCTCCGCGAGCAGGTCGTCCCCTTCCCGCCGCAGCCGGTCATCACCCAGGACAACCTGGTCGTCAACATCGACACCGTCATCTACTACCAGGTGACCGATGCCCGCGCCGCGACGTACGAGGTGGCCAGCTACATCCAGGCCATCGAGCAGCTCACCGTCACCACGCTCCGCAACATCATCGGCGGCATGGACCTGGAGCGGACCCTGACCTCCCGCGAGGAGATCAACGCGGCCCTGCGCGGGGTTCTCGACGAGGCCACCGGCAAGTGGGGCATCCGCGTCAACCGCGTCGAGCTCAAGGCCATCGAGCCGCCGACCTCCATCCAGGACTCGATGGAGAAGCAGATGCGCGCCGACCGCGACAAGCGTGCCGCGATCCTCCAGGCCGAAGGTGTCCGCCAGTCGGAGATCCTGCGCGCCGAAGGCGAGAAGCAGTCCTCCATCCTGCGCGCCGAAGGTGACGCCAAGGCCGCGGCCCTGCGCGCCGAGGGCGAGGCCCAGGCCATCCGTACGGTCTTCGAGTCCATCCACGCCGGCGACGCCGACCAGAAGCTGCTCGCCTACCAGTACCTCCAGATGCTCCCGAAGCTCGCCGAGGGCGATGCCAACAAGCTCTGGATCGTCCCGAGCGAGATCGGCGACGCCCTCAAGGGCCTCTCCGGAGCGATGGGCAACTTCGGCCCGATGGGCGCCGCCTCCGGCTTCAACCCGCAGAACACCGGTAAGGACGGCGGCGGCAGCGGAGGGATCCCGGCCGCCCGCGACAAGGACGCCGCGGAACGCCGCGAGCAGCCCCCGATCGACTGACCGGCCCCGACGGCCCGAACGGGCCGTCCCCTCCGGCATGATCAGTGAGGCCCCCCGACCTTCACGGCGGGGAGGCGACTCACTCATGCAAAGGGGACGACCCCGCCCATGTCCATCTGGGAATCACTCGCGGTCTTCGCGGCCGGCATCGGCGCCGGCACCATCAACACCATCGTCGGTTCCGGCACCCTGATCACCTTCCCGGTGCTGCTGGCCACCGGCCTCCCGCCGGTCACCGCCAACGTCTCCAACACCCTGGGCCTCGTACCGGGTTCCATCAGCGGAGCCATCGGCTACCGCAAGGAGCTCCAGGGCCAGCGCGCCCGCATCATCCGGCTCGGCGCCGTCTCCCTCGTCGGCGGACTCGCCGGAGCGATCCTGCTCCTCACCCTGCCGTCGGACTCCTTCGACACGATCGTGCCCGTCCTGATCGGCCTGGCCCTCGTGCTCGTCGTCTTCCAGCCCCGCCTCGCCGCCGCCCTGCGCAGGCGCCAGGAGGCCGCCGGTGGCGATACGAGCCACCCCGACGGAGGCCCGCTGCTGCTGTCGGGCATGCTGCTGTCCAGCGCGTACGGGGGCTACTTCGGGGCCGCCCAGGGCGTGCTCTACCTCGGCCTGATGGGCCTGCTGCTCCGCGAGGACATCCAGCGGATCAACGCGGTGAAGAACGTCGTCGCGGCGATGGTGAACGGCATCGCGGCCGTCTTCTTCCTCTTCGTCGCCGAGTTCGACTGGACGGCCGTCCTGCTCATCGCCGTCGGCTCCACCATCGGCGGCCAGCTCGGCGCCAAGGTCGGCCGCCGACTGCCGCCCACCGTGCTGCGCGGAGTCATCGTGACCGTAGGGATCATCGCGATCGTCCAACTGCTGCTCCGCTGAGCGACGTAGAAAACGTACGTCGCCCAGCGCAGCCGTCTATCCGGCGGGACGATCCCGCCCTACGCGATCACTCAGAGCCCTACGCGGACCGCTCCAGCCACTCCGGCAGGGCATCCCGCCCGCCCACCCCCAGCGCGAGCAGCATGGCGTCGGCCGGCGAGGGAACGAAGGGCTTCCGGAGGAGCGGCATCCCCGCCTCCTCCGGAGTCCGGGCCGCCTTGCGGTGGTTGTCCTCGGAGCAGGAGGCCACCGTGTTCAGCCAGGTGTCCCCACCCCCCTGAGCCCGCGGAAGCACGTGGTCCACGGTCGTCGCGCGCCTCCCGCAGTAGGCGCACCGGTGTTGGTCGCGGATCAGCACCCCCCTCCGTGACCAGGGAGCATGTCTCCGGAAGGGCACCCGTACGTACCTGCAGAGTCTGATCACCCGCGGCAGCGGAAGCTCCATCGTGGCCGCGCGCACACGGAACTCGGGATGCGCCTGTTCAACCACGGCCTTGTCCTGGAGCACCAGCACCACAGCCCGGTTCATCGTCACCGTCGACAGCGGCTCGAAGCTCGCGTTCAGCACCAGCGTGTCCCGCATCTCGCCCACCTCCCGTGTGCAGGCCCGCGACCACCCTGGCGGCAGGGCCCGCGACCACTCTGGTCGCGCGCGCCACGCGGGACAACGCAATAAAAATGCCCGGTCCCGGCCTTCTTTAGACCAGGACCGGGCAAACGCTCGGAGAACGAAGCCGGGAATGCTCAGCCCGCGGGAGCCTCGTACTCACCGACGAGCTGCGCACGCCCGAGCGTGTGGAACCGCAGATTGAACCCGACGACGGCCGGCGACACGTCCGCACCGGGACCGAGCTTCTCCTCGTCCACCGCGTACACGGTGAACACGTAACGGTGCCGCTCCCCGGCCGGGGGAGCCGCCCCGCCGAAGTCCTGCGTGCCGTAGTCGTTGCGCACGTGCACGGCCCCGGCGGGCAGCCCCTCGAACTTTCCGCTGCCCACCCCGGCCGGCAGCTCGGTGACCGAGACCGGCAGATCGAAGAGCACCCAGTGCCAGAACCCGCTCCCCGTCGGAGCATCCGGGTCGAAGCAGGTCACGGCGAAGCTCTTCGTCTCCTCCGGGAACCCCTCCCACCGCAGGTGCGGCGATACGTTCCCACCCGACAGCACCTGGTCGGAGCCCAGATCGGCCCCCGGCTCCAGGTCCGCACTGCTCACCGTGAACGCGTGCACCGCCGGATGGAAATCGTGGGGGAGCGGCGCCCTGCTCTGCTCGGCCACTGCGGAACCTCCTACTGGATCGAGTCGACGCTGACCGTTACCCGTGCACCGGTCGCCGTACCGGCACCGAGCCTAGATCCGCTCAGAGCCAGTTGCGCTGCGAACCCACCGACGAGATCCACTGGTTCAGGTAGGCCGCCCAGTCGGTGCCCTGGTAGGACTGCAGCCCCACCTGGAAGCAGCGGAAGGTGTCGCTGCCCTCGCTGAACAGGCCCGGCTTCTTGTCCATCTCCAGGACGACGTCCATCTCGCGCCCGTCGGAGACGAAGGTCAGCTCGACCTGGTTCAGCCCCCGGTACTGCGACGGAGGCAGGAACTCGATCTCCTGGTAGAAGGGCAGCGTCTGGCGCGTCCCCCGGATGTGCCCGCGCTCCATGTCCGCACTGCGGAAGGTGAAGCCCAGCTGGGCGAAGGCGTCGAGGATCGCCTGCTGCGCCGGTACCGGGTGCACGTTGATCGCGTCGAGGTCGCCGGCGTCCACCGCGCGCGCGATTTCCAGCTCCGTGCTGACCCCGATGTTCATCCCGTGCAGCTGACGCCCCCCGAAGTGGGTGATCGGCGTCTCCCAGGGGATCTCCAGCCCGAACGGCACCACGTGCAGGGCGCCCGCCTGCACCTGGAAGGCACCACCGAGACGCTGCTTGGTGAAGACCACGTCCTGCTTGTACTCCTGGTCGTTGCCCTCCACCTCCACCCGCGCCTGGAGCCCGACGGACAGCCCTTCGATCTGCTGCTCCACGGATCCGCCCTGGATCCGCACCTCGCCCTGGACGATCCCGCCCGGAACGACGTTCGGCTCGGTGATGACGGTGTCGACCGAAGCACCACCGGCACCCAGGCTCGCGAACAGCTTCCTGAACCCCATGCTCTGACTCCCCTATACGACTACGACGTGCTCGAAAAGATCCTGCTCGGCAAGACGCGCGCCACTGCGCGCGGTACTACCCCTACAAACGCGGAACCTTAGGCCCCGGTTGCAGGAGTGCGCAGTCCACTACGCTCGACCGGATGAGCGCGCGCCCCGACCGTACGCCCCTGCCCCGGTCCTTCTTCGACCGCCCGGTCCTCACCGTGGCCCCGGACCTCCTCGGCCGCACCCTGGTCCGCCGCACCCCGGACGGCCCCATGGAACTGCGCATCACGGAGGTGGAGGCGTACGAGGGGGAAACCGACCCGGGCTCCCACGCCTACCGCGGCCGCACGGCGCGCAACGCGTCGATGTTCGGCCCACCCGGACACGCGTACGTCTACTTCATCTACGGCATGTGGTTCAGCCTCAACCTGGTCTGCGGCCCACCGGACCACGCGAGCGGTGTCCTGCTGAGGGCCGGGGAGATCACCGTGGGCGCAGACCTGGCCCGCAAACGCCGGATTTCAGCCAGAAACGACCGAGAACTGGCCAAGGGTCCGGCCCGTCTGGCCACCGCCCTGGACGTGGACCGCTCCCTGGACGGCGCCGACCTCTGCACCGGCCCGGACACCCCCCTGTCCCTGCGGGCAGGCACCCCCGTACCGCCGGACCTGCTGAGCAGTGGCCCCCGCACCGGAGTGGGCGGCGCCGGCGCTGCCCACCCGTACCGCTACTGGATCACCCACGACCCGACGGTGAGCCCCTACCGGGCCCACGCGCCACGCCGCCGCCCAACTTGACTCGGCGCGGCCGGACGCCTAACGTAGCCCGAGCCGCTTGAACGGGGCACTGCTATCAGCAGACCCCCAGAGCGGCCAACCCACTACCTACGACTTACCCCTGGCGGGGTCTTATTCGGCATGTCCGAATTCGATTCCGAACGGCCGATTATGAGCCACACGGGATAAGCGCTAATGTGGTGGAGCGCCGAAAGGCACAGACCCTCCAACGGTCACCGAATTCAAATCCAAAGCCGGAAACGGCGCGGAAATGATCTGGTAGAGTTGGAAACGAAGGAAGCGCCCGGAGGGCCTGGAAACAGGAACAAAGGAAGCGTCCGTTCCTTGAGAACTCAACAGCGTGCCAAAAATCAACGCCAAAAAGTTGATACCCCGTCCATTTCGGTGGATGAGGTTCCT
>NZ_JBHXKA010000221.1:0-7791 GCF_042722885.1 Streptomyces sp. NPDC058401 | reverse complement strand
CGGCCCCGGCCCCGGCCTCCGGCCCGGGATCGCCCCTCGGCTTGGGCGCGCTGTCAAGATGGGGGCATGCGTATCGCGGTCACCGGTGCCACCGGACTCATCGGCAGCGCCCTCGGGCGGTCACTGACGGCCGACGGGCACGAGGTCGTGCGGTTCGTGCGGCGGGAGCCCGCCGGGCCCGGCGAGGCGCGGTGGGATCCGGCGCGGGGGTACGTGGACCCGGCCGGGCTCGCCGGCTGCGAAGCCGTCGTGCACCTTGCCGGGGCCGGGGTCGGGGACCACCGCTGGACGGCCGCCTACAAGCGGGAGATCCGCGACAGCCGGGTCAAGGGCACCGCGGCCATCGCCGAGGCCGTCGCCGCCATGCACGAGCCGCCCGCGACGCTCGTCTGCGGGTCCGCCGTCGGGTACTACGGCGACACGGGCGACCGGTCGGTCGACGAGGACGCCCCGGCGGGGGAGGGGTTCCTCCCCGAGGTCTGCGTCGCGTGGGAGGCCGCCGCCGCGCCCGCCCGGGACGCCGGGGTCCGGACCGTGTACGCCCGTACCGGACTGGTCGTCGCCGCCGAGGGCGGGGCCTGGGGGAAGCTGTTCCCGATCTTCAAGGCCGGCATCGGCGGCCGCCTCGGCAACGGCCGCCAGTACTGGTCGCACATCTCGATGCACGACGAGATCGCCGCCCTGCGCCACATCATCGACACGCCCGCCCTGACCGGGCCGGTGAACCTCACCGCCCCCGAGCCCCTGACCAACCGCGAGGTCACCGCAGCGATGGGCCGGGTCCTGCACCGCCCGGCCGTGTTCGCCGTGCCCGCGCCGGTCATGCGCGTGGTGCTCGGGGAGTTCGCCCAGGACGTGCTGGGCAGCCAGCGGGTGCGTCCCGCCCGGCTGCTGGAGTCCGGGTTCGTCTTCCGGTACCCGGGGATCGAACAGTCCATCAGGGCCGCGCTGGAGGCCTGAAACGCCCCGGAGCTCCGGGGGAGCGCCCCGGCGCACACTTCGAGGCGCATGTGAGCCGAATGCGACCGTCGTGCGACCGGAGTTGACCGCATCACCCGCAATGGCCCGCCCAACTCGGGTTCCGCTCGACCCCGTTGAGGGAAGGAGGTTCCCCACACAGCCGGGCCGACCTCGGGGAGGGGCACGTGCTCAACAGCGCCAGCGCACACGCACACCATGCGGACGTGGTCATCGTAGGAGCCGGAGTCTCCGGACTCGCGGCAGCGCACCACCTGATCGCGGCCGGGGTCACCGTCATCGTCCTGGAGGGCGCGGACGACGCCGGCGGCCGGATGGCCACCAAAACCGTGGACGGCTTCCGGCTCGACCGGATCGGCCAGCTCCTCAACACCGCCTACGCCGAACCGGCCCGCACCCCGGGCCTGGAAGGCCTGGTCCTCAAGCCCTTCGCGCACGGAGCCCTCGTCCACAGCGAGGGCAGGACACTGCGCGCCGGGGCCCTCACCCCCGCCCGCGCCCTGACCAGCGGCTCCCTCGACCAGGCCCGGATCGGCGCCGCGCTCGCCCGCCTCGCCGCCCTGCCCGAGGAACGCCTCCTGGCCCGACCCGAGCGCACCGCGCACGCCGCCCTCAGCTCCAGGAGCCTCGGTACGACGCTGCGCCCGCTCCTGGCCGCGCTCCTGCGCGACCCCGCACTCGGCACCTCCAGCCGCGTCGCCGACCTGGCCCTGCGCACCTTCGCGCGCGGCCGCCTCGCCGTACCCGAGGGCGGCGCCGCCACCCTGCCCGGACTGCTCGCCGCCGCGCTGCCGCCCGGCACCGTGCGCACCGGGGTCCGGGTCCGCTCCGTCGCCACCAGCCTGGTCACCACCGAGGAGCACGGCGACTTCGGCTGCCGCTCCGTGGTCCTGGCCACCGGCGCCCGCGCCGCCGCCGAACTGCTCCCCGGCCTGCGCGTGCCCGCCTTCCACCAGGTGACCGTGATGCACCACGCCACCACCACCCCGCTCCCCTGGGACGGCTCGCTGCTCCTGGACGGGGATCCGGACTGGCCCGTCGCCCACACCGCGGTGATGAGCGCCGTCGACCCGACGCGCGCCCCCGCCGGCCGCAGCCTGGTCACCACCACCGTGCTCGGCCCGCCGCCGCCCACCCGGACGGTCGCCTCGCGCCTCGCCCGGCTCTACGAGACCGCGACCCGGGACTGGGACCTGCTCGCCGTCCACCACACCCCCGAGGCCGTCCCCGCCATGCCGCCGCCCCAGGACACCCGCCGCACCGTCAGGGTCCTGGCCGGCCTGTACGTGTGCGGCGACCACCGCGACACCAACACCGTCGAGGGAGCCCTGCGCTCCGCCCGCCGAGCCGCCGCCGCCCTCCTGCGCGACGTCGGCATCCCCGTCCCGGCCACCCCGGCCCCCGCCCTCCCCCTGGCCGCCTGACCCGACCACCCACCGCGGCCGGTACCACCCACCGCGCCCGGTACGACTCACCACGGCCGGTACCACTCACGCGCGCCGGAGGGGCCGATCAGCCCACAGGGCAAGATCCGTCCGCAGGGAAGATCAGCCCCTCCGGCGTTTGAGGAGCGGGGTCCGGGGCGGAGCCCCGGGAGCGAACCCGCAGGGACTCCACGGCGCAGCCCCCCGGGCCCCGGGGGAGCGGCCCCCGCAGAGCCCCGCAGCCGACCCGCAGGGTCAGGACAAGGCGGCCACCCGGTCCCGATACCCCCGCACCGCCGAAGCGTCCCGGTACGGCTCGAGCCGCCGCTCGAAGTCCCGTACGTACTCCACCGCCCGCACCGACCGCATCTCGCTCGCCTGCTGCGCCGCCTCCGCGCCCAGCGCGCACGCCTGGTCCAGCTCGCCCAGCCCCAGCCGCGCCGTGGCCAGCACCACCCGGCAGAACAGCCGCGACCGCGCGTACGAGGGTGCCCGCAGCTGCAGGGACCGCTCCGCGTGCTGCGCCGAGGCCCGGTACTGCTGGAGGTCCCGGTGGCAGTGCCCGAACTCGTCCGCGAGCTGCGCCTCGTCGTAGTCGCGCGCCCAGTGCGGTACGTCGTCGCCCGGCCGGGCCGCGCCCAGCGCCCGCTCGGCCCGCACCAGTGAGGCCGTCGACGCCCTGACCTCCCCGAGCACCGCGTGTCCGCGCGCCTCGGCCGAGTGCAGCAGCGCCTGCACCACCGGCGGCGGCCCGGAGCCCACGCCCTGCTGGGCGACCCGGGCCAGCTGGACCGCCTCCCGGCCGTGGCCGAGGTAGACCGCCTGCCGGCTCATGGTGATCAGCACGTACGCCCCGTACGGCCGGTCCCCGGCGGCCTGGGCCAGCCGCAGCGCCTGGACGAAGTACCGCTGGGCGAGCCCGTGCGCGGCGATGTCGTACGAGGTCCAGCCCGCGAGCCGGGTCAGATCGGCCGCGGCGGAGAACAGCCGGCGTCCGGTGGTCTCCCCGTAGGTGCCGCGCAGCATCGGCTCGGCCTCGTGCTCCAGGTACCGCACCAGGGCCTGGCGGGCATGGCCGCCACCGTAGGCGTGGTCCAGGGTGCGGAACAGCTCGCCGACCGATCTGAGCGCCGCGATGTCACCGCCGGTCACCCGCTGCCCGGGCCCGCGGTCGATCTGCCGCTGCCGGGGCACCGAGGCCCGGCCGGGCAGGGCGCGGCCCGGTTCGGGACGGCCCTGTTCGGGCACGCGCAGGGCGGCCTGCTCCGCGCCCCGGCCGACCCGCTCGTCGGCCCGCCCGATGAGCCAGTCCCGGCTGGGCACCACCAGCCCGGCCGGGGTGAAGGCGATCTTGCGCAGCTCGGCGTGCGAACCGGAGTCCTTGCGCCACAGCCCGCTCGCGATGTCGACGGCCTCCTCGGGGGTGGCCGCGAACTCCAGGCCCGCGTACACCGGGGCGCACGCGTCCAGCCCCAGGTCCTGGGCCGACAGCCGCCGCCCCAGGCGCCGGGTGAACACCTCCGCGATCAGCGCCGGGGTGGTGCCGCGCGGCTGCTGCCCGCGCAGCCAGCGGGTCACGGAGGTCTTGTCGTACCGCAGATCGAGACCGTGCTCCAGACCGAGCTGGTCGACACGGCGGGCGAGCCCGGCGTTGGAGAACCCGGCCTCGGCGATCAGTGCCGAGAGCTGCCGGTTGGGGACACGCTGGGCAGGTCGTTCCGTCATCGGCTCCACGGTCTCCTGACGTGACGGACCGGAGTCCCGGCCCTGTGAACGGCGTGAATGTAGCGGCGAACCTCGCCCGTACCGCCCTCTCTGTCCCACATTCATCCGATCGTGTGCAGAACCGGTGGGTCTCTTTACGGACCGACCCCCTCCACCCGCGTACGCTGCGCCCCATGACCCGCCGGCCCACCGGGGAGCATCGCCCCGGCAGCTGCGTGCGCCCCGACGGCGACGGCAGCCACGCAGAGTCCACGGCCGTGCCGCACGTGCCCGAGCTGGCCGCGCCCGAGCTGACCGAGGCGGAGTGCCGGCGGTGCGGGACCTACATCGCGGGTCTCGACGGGCGCTACGCGTGCGGGGTCTGCGGCTGGGTGAACGACCACACCGAAGGGCACCGCCGGCTGCCCCGGGCGGACGAGGACCCGGACCGGCCCCCGGAGGGCCGCAGGCGGCCGAAACAGCTCCCCGGACCCCCCGATCCCGGGCCTTTCGCGGTGTCCGGGACGGGCGGCTGACAGGGTCCCCGGGGGCCGCCGTACCCTTGCTTGGTGCGATAGGTGCACACAGCAAGTTCGTCGGCAGGTTCAACGAGGAGGCGCCGCGGTGGCTGAGCTTGGGTTTGTCCGCATGGGCTTCGGCCCGGAGGCCGTCGAGTACACGGTGGCCTGGGAAGAGCAGCGCCGGGTCCACGCGGCCCGCTACGCGGACGAGATCGAGGACACCTGCCTGCTGCTGGAGCACCAGCCGGTCTACACGGCCGGCCGGCGCACCGCCGACAACGAGCGCCCGCTCGACGGCACGCCCGTCGTGGACGTGGACCGCGGCGGCAAGATCACCTGGCACGGCCCGGGCCAGCTGGTCGGCTACCCGATCATGAAGCTGCCCCGCCCCGTGGACGTGGTCGCCCACGTCCGCCGCCTGGAGGACGCACTGATCCGCACGGCCGCCGAGTTCGGCCTGGAGACCACCCGCGTCGAGGGGCGCAGCGGGGTCTGGGTGCTCGGCGACCCGGTGGAGCAGCGCCCGAAGATCGGCGGCCTCTCGCTGGACTTCGACCCGCGGCTGAACGACGAGGAGTTCGACCCGCGGCTGAACGGCCCCGAGTACGCCCCGTCCAACGCCGGCCAGCGCCGCGAGGACCGCAAGCTCGCCGCCATCGGCATCCGGGTCGCCAAGGGCGTCACGATGCACGGATTCGCGATCAACGTGAACCCCGACAACACCTGGTTCGACCGGATCGTCCCCTGCGGGATCCGGGACGCCGGTGTGACCTCGCTCTCCTACGAGCTGGGCCGCGAGATCACCATCGCCGAGGTGCTCCCGGTGATCGAACGGCACCTGAAGGACGTACTGGAGCAGGCGGAGCTGCGCCCGCGGGAGATAGAGCCCGCCGCGGGCTAGTACGCCCGGGAATGGGTCGGGCCGCCCGCAGGTTGGCCGACGTAAGAGCGTATGAAATTACGGGCGTACCCTGGTGGGCGCCGAAGAATCGAAGTCACAGGGAGCCGGTCGTGTCCGCAGTCGCACCCGACGGACGCAAGATGCTGCGCCTAGAGGTCCGTAACGCCCAGACGCCCATCGAGCGCAAGCCCGAGTGGATCAAGACGCGGGCCAAGATGGGTCCCGAGTACACCAAGATGCAGGCCCTGGTGAAGGGCGAAGGACTGCACACGGTGTGCCAGGAAGCCGGCTGTCCGAACATCTACGAATGCTGGGAAGACCGCGAGGCCACCTTCCTCATCGGCGGCGACCAGTGCACCCGGCGCTGCGACTTCTGCCAGATCGACACGGGCAAGCCCGAGGCGCTGGACCGCGACGAGCCCCGCCGCGTCGGCGAGTCCGTCGTCACGATGGACCTGAACTACGCCACCATCACGGGCGTCGCGCGCGACGACCTGGCGGACGGCGGAGCCTGGCTCTACGCGGAGACCGTGCGCCAGATCCACCAGCAGACGGCGGAGCGCGCGGCCGGGCAGACCAAGGTCGAGCTGCTCGCCCCGGACTTCAACGCGGTCCCGGAGCTGCTGGAGGAGGTCTTCGCCTCCCGCCCCGAGGTCTTCGCCCACAACATCGAGACGGTGCCGCGCATCTTCAAGCGCATCCGCCCGGGCTTCCGCTACGAGCGCTCGATGGACGTCATCACCCGGGCGCGGGCGTACGGCCTCATCACCAAGTCCAACCTGATCCTGGGCATGGGCGAGGAGCGCGAGGAGGTCAGCCAGGCGCTGAAGGACCTCCACGAGGCGGGCTGCGAGCTCATCACCATCACGCAGTACCTGCGGCCCTCGCCGCGCCACCACCCCGTCGAGCGCTGGGTGAAGCCGGCCGAGTTCGTGGAGCTGGCGCAGGAGGCCGAGGAGATCGGCTTCTCCGGAGTCATGTCCGGCCCGCTGGTGCGGTCCTCGTACCGCGCCGGCCGCCTCTACCAGCAGGCGATGGAGAAGCGCGCGACCGTCTGAGGTGACTGAGGCGACTGCCGGGTCGCATGGTGCGGGAGGTATGTGAACTCGCGCACAAAGCCTTACTTACGGGTAACCCCGCACTGATGCGGCCCCTAGGCTCTTCCTAGCGAGAGTCCTGGTGGGCCGCATCAAGGTTTCATCACTGTTTGACCAGTCGGTCACGTCCTGGTAACACCAGTCAGTGACGATTGTTGGACGCACCGCACACACGCTTGGCCACCCCCGACGTGAGCACCGTGAAAGGGTCGACACCATGCAGGCCGCGCCCGTACGCGCCACCGCCATTCCGTCCTTCACCGACGCCGTCCGCGGCCTGGAGTCGCTGCTCATGAGCGGCGCCCGCCGGAACGCCTGGACGGCCGTCCTCGAAGACCGCCGCAGGGCCAAGGACCGGGTCGAAACCGAGCACGTACTCGAGGCCGCGGCGACCCGGACCGAGAAGGCCACGTAAACTTCCCTGCATGGCGAGGAAGTCAAACGCAGAGACTGCTGCGAACCCCGGGCGACTGAAGCAGATCGCCCTGACGTACAAGATGACGCGCAAGGCCGACCCGAAGGTCGGTCTGATCGTCGCGGGCGTGGGAATCGTCACCTTTGGTGTCTTTCTTGCGATCGGCTTCCTGATCGACCACCCGGTCTACCTGGGCATCCTGGGCTTCCTGGTGGCGTTCCTGGCGATGGCGATCATCTTCGGACGGCGAGCCGAGACGGCCGCCTTCGGACAGATGGAGGGACAGCCGGGCGCGGCCGCGGCCGTACTGGACAACGTGGGCCGGGGCTGGAACACCACCCCCGCCGTCGCGATGAGCAAGCAGCAGGACATCGTCCACCGGGCCGTCGGCAAGGCCGGCGTGGTGCTGATCGGTGAGGGCAACCCGAACCGGGTGAAGCCCATGCTCGCGAACGAGAAGAAGAAGCTGGCCCGGATCATGCCCGACATCCCGGTCCACGACTTCATCGTGGGCAAGGGCGAGGGCGAGGTGCCGCTCAAGAAGGTCCGTACGACCCTGATGAAGCTGCCCCGTGTCCTCTCCGGGCCGCAGATCACCCAGGTCAACGACAAGCTGCGGGCCATGGGCGACTTGCTGAGCAACATGCCGATCCCGAAGGGCCCGATGCCCAAGGGGATGCGCATGCCGCGCGGCGGAAAGATGCGCTGATCCGCTTTTCGTATACAACGCATACGACACAGAGGGGCGCCC
>NZ_JBHXKA010000220.1:5031-7838 GCF_042722885.1 Streptomyces sp. NPDC058401 | reverse complement strand
GGTGCGGCCTTTTGATGCGGCCTTCGTACGACGGTCAGCCGCCGAGCAGTCCGCCCAGCAGGTCGGGCTGCTTCGGCGCGGTGCTGCCGGCTCCTCCCGTGGAGCCCCCGCTGCGCGTTCCCGCGGAGCTGGACGGGGGCTTCTGCGGGGTGGACTGGCGGGGGGTGCTGCGCGGGGACTGCTTGCCGCTGGTGGTGCCGCGGGTCGCGGTGGGCGAGCCGGAGCCGGCCGTCGGGGAGCTCGAACCGGTTGCGCCGCGGCCGGACTTGGCGGCCGGGGAGGAGGCTCCGGCGGAGGGCTGTGCGGCCTGCTTCGAGGGGGTGGGGCGGACGGGCAGCTGCTGCTTGGGGCTGCTCGGCAGCGGCCGTCCGGGCAGGTAGTTGCTCGGGGCCTCGCCCGGTCCGGGCACGGTGACCACGGTGGTGGAGCGGACGGCGCCGCCGAGGAGCGAGCCGATGAGGAGGGTGAGTCCGCAGATGACGCCGGCCATGACGGCCCCGCGGCGCAGGACCCGGCGGCGCAGCCGCCAGACCTCGGAGCGCGGGCCCAGGGTGCGCCAGGCCTCGCCGGCGAGGCGGCCGTCCAGGGAGTAGACGGGGGCGCCGGCGATGATCAGCGGGCTCCAGGCGGCGAGGTAGATGATGTCGGGGGCGTCGTAGGCGGGGACGGTCTTCCAGCTCACCGTCATCAGCAGTGCGGCGGACAGCAGTGCGCCGAAGCAGGCGGCGAACCGCTGCCACAGGCCGAAGACCGTCAGCACGCCCACGATGACCTGGAGGAAGGCCACGCTGAGTCCGGCGCCGACCGGGTGGGCGAGTGCGAAGTCGCGCAGCGGTTCGGCGAGGGCCCAGGGCTGGAGGGTGTGCAGCCAGGTGACCATGGAGCCGCGTTCGCCGCCGTCGAAGTAGACGGGGTCGCACAGTTTGCCCATGCCGGCGTAGATGGAGATGAAGCCGAGGAAGACGCGCAGCGGGAGCAGTACGACGCCGAGGTTCATGCGGCGGCCGGGGTAGTACGAGGCCTGCGCGCGGGCCTCGGCCTGGGCGCGGCGGGAGTCCGCGGATCCGCTGCCTTCGGAGTAGGCGGCGTCGTAGGCCTCGTGGGAGTGGGAGAGGCCCCCCACCACGGGCTGCAGCCGGGTTTCGTCGGCGTCCCCGTAGCTGCGCTGGCCGATGACGGTCGGGGTGGCGAGGGTGTCGTCGGCGAGGTCGTGGGCGAGGTCGATGCGCGGGATGGTCTGGGTGGCGCCGCCGTCGTACTCGTCGCGGCCGTCGTGGGCGCGCCCGTGATCGCGTACGGCCTGGAGCAGGCCGCCCATGGCGGCGCTGGCGGCGGCGTCGCCGGGGGCGGACTTGCCGCTCCAGACGACGGGCCTGCGGCGGGTGGCGCCGGCTCCGGCGGCCGCGAGGGCTCCGCCGAGTGCGGGGGCGAGCCCTGGGGCGCCCGAGGGCCTGGGACGCGCGCTGGGGCTCGGTGCGAGCCGCACGCGGAAGCTGGCGTGGTTGACGATGACCTGTGCGGGGTCGCACGGCACCTTGACCATGCTCAGCGCGGGCTGGTCGTCGAACCCTGGCGTTCTGGTGTCCACACTCATCTAACCGAGTGATGAGTGTTTAGGACACTGCCTTGACTTCAGGGATGTGTCCGAGACCCGTCAAATCAAGCCACCCCGCCCGTAGGGGGCGGGGTGGCACGCTCACGGGTCACTTCCGGTGAGCCAAGTGGATCAAGCGGCGGGCGTGCCCGTCGCTCAGACGCGGCCGCGGGTGGCGCGGCGGCGGGCCGCCTCGTAGAGGACGACGCCCGCGGCGACACCGGCGTTGAGGGATTCGGCGCCGCCCGGCATCGGGATGCGCACGAGGTAGTCGCAGTTCTCGCCGACGAGCCGGCCGAGGCCCTTGCCCTCGGAGCCGATGACGATGACGACGGGGCCGCCCAGCGCTTCGAGCTCGTGCACCTCGTGCGTGCCCTCGGCGGCGAGGCCGACGATGGTCATGCCTTCCTTCTTGTAGTCCTGGATGGCGCGGGTCAGGTTGGTGACGCGCGAGACCGGGGTACGGGCCGCGGTGCCGGCCGAGGACTTCCAGGCGCCGGCGGTCATGCTGGCGGCGCGGCGCTCGGGAACGACCACGCCGTGGCCGCCGAAGGCGGAGACGGAGCGGATGATCGCGCCGAGGTTGCGCGGGTCGGTGATCCCGTCGAGGGCGACGATGAGAGGGTCCTCGCCGTTGTCGTACGCGGCGGCGGTGAGCTCGTCCGGGAGCGCGTACTCGTACGGCGGGACCTGGAGGACCAGGCCCTGGTGGTTGAGCCCGTTGGTGAGGCGGTCGAGCTCGGGGCGCGGGGCTTCCATCAGGTTGATGTTGCCGCGCTCGGCCGCGAGCTGGAGGGCTTCGCGGACGCGCTCGTCGTTGTCGATGAACTGCTGGACGTAGAGGGTGGTGGCCGGTACACCGTCGCGCAGCGCCTCGAAGACCGGGTTGCGGCCGACGACCATCTCGCTGGTGCCCTTGGGGCCGCCGCGGCGGGGGGCCGGGCGGCGCTTGGCGGCCTGGCGGGCCATGGCGTTGCTGATGCGGTTGGCCTTGTGCTTCTTGCGGTCCTCGGCCTTGGGCGTGGGGCCCCTGCCTTCGAGGCCCTTGCGCCGCTGGCCACCGCTGCCGACCGTCGCGCCCTTCTTGTTGGACGTGCGGCGGTTCCTGCGCTGGCTGTTCCCGGCCATGACCTCTACCTGATTTCGTTGGTTCTGCGATATGTACGTATGAAGAGTGTGCCGGGGGGACAGCCCCGGTGGGCACTGCGGGGGC
>NZ_JBHXKA010000220.1:0-5021 GCF_042722885.1 Streptomyces sp. NPDC058401 | reverse complement strand
TACCCGGACTTGCCATTTACGTGATTTCGTGTGTTCTTCGATTTGTACGTTTGTAGTGTGGGCCGCGCGGATCGCGGGGCGGCCCAATCTGAGTGCGCCAGTGGGACTGCGCCGGTGGGCTCAGCGGGGGCCGAGCGTCCATCGGGGTCCGGTGGGGCTGTCCTCGATGACCAGGCCCGACTGCTGGAGCTGGTCGCGGATGGCGTCGGCGGTGGCCCAGTCCTTGCGGGCGCGCGCCGATTCGCGCTGCTCCAGGACCAGGCGCACGAGGGTGTCCACGGCTCCGTGGAGGTCCTCCCCGCGGTCCGCCTCGCCGGCCCAGTGCGGGTCGAGGGGGTCGAGTCCGAGGACGCCCAGCATGGCCCGTACCTCCGACAGGCGCGCGATGGCCGCGTCCTTGTCGTCGGCGGCGAGCGCGCTGTTGCCCTGGCGGACGGTGGTGTGGATGATCGCGAGCGCCTGCGGGACGCCCAGGTCGTCGTCCATGGCCTCGGCGAAGGCGGGCGGCACCTCGGCGGCCGGCTCCACGGAGCCGCCGGCCTTCTCGATGACGCGCTGGATGAAGCCCTCGATGCGCGCGAAGCCGGACTCGGCCTCGCGCAGGGACTCCACGCTGTACTCGATCATCGAGCGGTAGTGCGGGGTGCCGAGGTAGTAGCGCAGCACGATCGGGCGCCAGACCTTGAGCATCTCGGAGACGAGGACGGAGTTGCCGAGCGACTTGGACATCTTCTCGCCGGAGAGGGTGACCCAGGCGTTGTGCATCCAGTACTTGGCGAACTCGTCGCCGTAGGCCTTGGCCTGGGCGATCTCGTTCTCGTGGTGCGGGAAGATCAGGTCGAGCCCGCCGCCGTGGATGTCGAAGGCGCTGCCGAGGTACTTGTGCGCCATCGCGGAGCACTCCAGGTGCCAGCCGGGACGGCCGCGGCCCCACGGGGTCTCCCAGTCGGGCTCGCCCGGCTTGGAGGCCTTCCACATGGCGAAGTCGCGCGGGTCGCGCTTGCCGGAGACGCCCTCGTCGGGCTGGCGGAGGTCGTCGATGTTCTGGTTCGACAGTTCCAGGTAGCCGGGGAAGGAGCGCACGTCGAAGTAGACGCTGCCGTCGGCCTCGTACGCGTGGCCGCGCTCGATGAGCCCGCGCATCATCTCGATCATCTCGGGGACGTGCCCGGTGGCGCGCGGCTCGTACGTGGGCGGGAGGCAGCCCAGCGCGTTGTAGCCGTCGTTGAAGGCGCGCTCGTTCTCGTAGCCGATGGACCACCAGGGGCGGCCCTGCTCGGCGGACTTCCCGATGATCTTGTCGTCGATGTCGGTGACGTTGCGGATGAAGGTGACGTCGTAACCGCGGTAGGTGAACCAGCGGCGCGCGATGTCGAAGTTCAGGTACGAGCGGACGTGCCCGATGTGCGGAGCCGCCTGCACGGTGGCGCCACAGAGGTAGATCGAGACACAGCCCGCTACGAGCGGGGTGAAGTCACGGATCTGCCGGGCGCTGGTGTCGTACAGGCGAATAGTCACGGCATCCAGGGTAGTGCGCCTGTAGCAGTGCCCCGCGACCCTTTCGGCACGCGGGGCCCGCTTTGTTGTCGAAGAACCGCGGGCGCGGTGTGGGCGTACGGGGTACTAGGCCCGGTTCGTCCGGTAGACGAGGGCCGTGGCGATGGCGGCGAGGCCTTCGGCGCGGCCGGTGAGGCCCAGTCCGTCGGTGGTGGTGCCCGAGACGGAGACGGGGGCGCCCGCCGCTGCGGCGAGCGCCTTCTGCGCCTCTTCGCGCCGCTTGCCGATCTTCGGGCGTACGCCGATCACCTGGATCGCGATGTTGCCGATCTCGAAGCCCTCGGCGCGCACGATCCGGGCGGCTTCCGCCAGAAGGGTGACACCGGCGGCGCCGGACCACTCGGGGCGGGAGGTGCCGAAGTGTGCGCCGAGGTCGCCGACGCCGGCGGCGGAGAACAGGGCGTCGCAGGCGGCGTGCGCGGCGACGTCCCCGTCGGAGTGCCCGGCGAGGCCGTCCTCGCCCTCCCAGAGCAGGCCGGCGCACCACAGTTCGCGGCCGGTCTCGAAGGCGTGCACATCGGTGCCGATGCCGACGAGCGGCATCAGGGGGGCCGCGGGGGTGCCCGCGGTGGTGGGGCTAGTAGGCATCGGTGGCCCTCCGGCGGGCGAGTACGGCCTCGGCGAGGACCAGGTCGAGCGGGCGGGTGACCTTGAAGGCCTCTTCGTGGCCGGGGACCGCCACGACGGTGATGCCGAGCTGCTCCACCATCCCGGCGTCGTCCGTGGCGCCCTCGCCGTCGACGGCCAGCCGGGACAGCTTCTCGTGCGCGAGCCGCAGCGTGGCGAGGTCGAAACCCTGCGGGGTCTGTACGGCGCGCAGGCGGGCCCGTACGGGGGTGGCGACGACCGGTTCGGGCTCGCCGGGCCGGCCGGGCTCGACCTCCTTGACGGTGTCGGCCAGCGGCAGGGCGGGGACGACGGCGGGTGCGCCGTCGCGGACCGCCTCGATGACGGAGTCGACGGTGTCCACGGGGACCAGGGGGCGGGCCGCGTCGTGGATGAGGACGGAGGTGATGTCGGCCGGAAGCGCGTCCAGGCCGGCGCGTACGGATTCCTGCCGGGTCTCCCCGCCGGGGACGACCAGGATCTCCGTGCGCTCGGGCAGGGCGTGCTCGTCGAGCAGCCGGCGCACCTCGGCGGTGCCGTTGCCGTCGGGGGGTGCCACGACGACGACGAGGGCGACCGCGCGGGAGCGGGCCATGGCGCGTACGGCGTGGATGAGCATGGGGGTGCCGCCCAGGGTCCGCAGGGCCTTGGGGGCGCCCGGACCGAGACGGATCCCGCGGCCGGCGGCCGGGATCACCGCGGCGGTGCGGTGGGGGCGCGATTCGTCAGACATCAGTAGCTCCGAGCCAGGTTTGTGACTTCGGCCGACATGGGTATGGCCTGAAGGGTGCCGGGTGCGACGCCCTCGCCCCTTCCGTGACGACCGGTCGAGTCGGCTGCCCGGACCCGGCGCGCCAGTTCAGTCATGGGTGGCATGGCATGCATGGGTGGCATGGGTCCAGACATGCCGCAGCGCCCGGCAACAAGTCTCCTTGTCATCGGGCACCGCGGCACAACTGTGTACAACCAAGCGTACGAATGATCGCGTCAGGACGCGAGCACTTCGTCGAGGAGGGCCTCGGCCTTGTCCTCGTTGGTGTTCTCGGCGAGCGCGAGCTCGCTCACCAGGATCTGACGCGCCTTCGCGAGCATGCGCTTCTCCCCTGCGGAGAGCCCACGCTCACGCTCACGACGCCACAGGTCGCGTACGACTTCGGCGACCTTGATGACATCGCCAGAAGCGAGCTTTTCCAGATTTGCCTTGTAGCGCCGGGACCAGTTCGTCGGCTCTTCTGCGTACGGTGCGCGAAGCACCTCGAAGACCCGGTCCAGCCCGTCCTGGCCGACTACGTCGCGAACGCCCACGAACTCCGCGTTGTCCGCAGGTACGCGAACAGTCAGGTCACCCTGCGCGACCTTGAGCACCAAGTAGGTCTTGTCCACGCCTTTGATCTGGCGAGTTTCGA
Organism: Streptomyces sp. NPDC058401; assembly: GCF_042722885.1. Classification (NCBI taxonomy): domain Bacteria; kingdom Bacillati; phylum Actinomycetota; class Actinomycetes; order Kitasatosporales; family Streptomycetaceae; genus Streptomyces; species Streptomyces sp. NPDC058401. The sequence continues at coordinate 1,452 of NZ_JBHXKA010000220.1, read as the reverse complement.
TTGCCTCGATCAGCGCGGCCCCGTGATGGGGATAGACCACGGTGTCGCCAACCTTGAACGTCATGTGACAGGTACCCCTTCCGTGGCTATCCAGGGTAACACGAGAATCGACCGTTATGAATGGCGTTTTCGCAGGTCAGGGCCCATCTCAGGGCTTGACAACAGCGCCAGGAACGTGCTGCGGGAGGCTTCCGCAAGGGGGTATTCGCAGGTCGGAGGGGCTGCGCGGACCAGGCGAAACGGCTACGTTACACCTGCCCGTGAGCCCCGACGATGTGGCGTACGTCCCGTTTTGACGGTTTCGAGGGCGGGAAACCGAACTACTCCGTTCGACTGGCGGCCACCCGTACGGGGTCCGTTCCGGCCCAATCCGGAATTGATCACGAGCGCCGATCACGAGCGGTGTTCGATGAAATCCGGAAATTGATCACCGTGCCGCGCCGGCCATTGCGAGCGGGCCTTTTGCGAATGGAAGATCACCCGGCCCCGGCGGGGCGGCGGCGGAACCGGCCGGAGCAGGGGCGGGTTCCCCGTCGGGGCCCGGCCGGGGCCCGGCCCCACACTGCGGAGGGTCGGGTGCGGGGGCGGGGCGGCGGCTCGGTAACCTAAGCGCGCTGACACATCCTTAGAGCGGCTTTACTTCGTCGCTCCGAGGCGTCCACCCTTCCGTTCCGTACGTCCAAGGAGTTGCCTCCCCCGTGAGCCGCAGCCTTCGACGCGGCGCCCTCGCCGCCACCGCCGCCGCCTTCTCGCTCGTCTCGCTGGGCGCCTGCGCCGCGGGTCACGACGCGCCGACCCTCCAGGTGAAGCCGGACAACGCCGCCGTCACCAAGGGCGACATCAAGGTCCAGAACGCTCTGGTGATCACCCAGGAGAAGGACAAGAAGGGCCCGGCCGCGGTCTCCGCGACGGTGTTCAACAACGGCACCGAGGAGCAGACGCTCGACGCCATCACCCTTCCGGGTGGCAAGGCCGTCGTGACGCTCAAGCCCGCGGGCAGCGGCTCCAAGGTCGTCATCCCGGCCGGCGGTTCCGTCGTCCTGGGCGGCAAGGGCAACGCCTCCGCCCTGATCGCGGGCGGCGCCGACGTCGTGGACGGCAACGTCCAGAAGATCGTCTTCCAGCTGAGCACCACGGGCGACGTCGAGCTCGACGGCTTCGTCGTGCCGGCCACGGGCATGTACGAGGGCTACGGCCCGACCGCCGCCCCGGCCGCCCCGGGCGCCTCCCCGTCCGCCGGCGCCTCGGCCTCCCCCTCCGGCAGCCCCTCCGGCTCGCCGTCCGGTTCCGCCTCGGCCCCGGTCTCGGGCAGCCCCTCGGGGTCCCCCTCCGGGTCGGCTTCCACCGGCACCGGTCACTGACGGCATCCGCCGCGACATGACCGTCAACAACGGCGACGGGCTGGTCGGCCGGGTCACCACCGTCGGCTCCTCGACGGCCACCGTGCTGCTC
>NZ_JBHXKA010000219.1:0-7917 GCF_042722885.1 Streptomyces sp. NPDC058401 | reverse complement strand
GGGGGGACCCTGTGGGAGAGTAGGACGCCGCCGAACAATCATTGTAGAAAGCCCCGTACCGGGAAACCGGTACGGGGCTTTTCTGCGTTTACGGGCAAAAATCACTGGCCGGTGATCATGCGGCGGTGGAACCCTGGTCGGCATGGACGCAGACCCCGTCGAGCAGGCGCGACGCATCGCCCGCCAACGTTTTCCCGATGCCCTTGCCGTGGTTCTGGCCGGCTCCTCGGCTGCGGGGCGGGCGAAGTCCACGAGCGATCTGGACATCGCGGTGCTCATCGAGGACGGCGGCGAGACCTACCGGGAGACGCTGCGGTGCGAAGGGCGAGTGGTGGAGCTCTTCGTTCACACGCGGGCCGGGCTGGCGGAGCTCTTCGCCGCGGACGTCGCCACGCGGCGTGCCGTACTGCAGGCCATGTACGCGAGCGGTCTCGTGCTGGTCGACCGGGACGGGGAGGCGGGACGGGCCCGGGCCTCGGCCGAGGCGGCCCTGCGGCTCGGGCCGCCGGCGTTGGAGGCGGATGCCGTGGAGACCAAGCGGTACGGGCTGACGGACGCGCTGGACGATCTGGGGGACGCGGAGGACCCCCTGGAGCGGGTGGCCGTCGCCGGGGTGGTGCTGGCCGGGGCGGCCGAGCTGCTCTTCGACCATCACCGGGCGTGGAGCGGCGGCGGGAAGTGGCTGCCCCGCCGGCTGCGGGAGGCGGACCCGGGGCTCGGGCAGGACCTGCTCGACGGTCACCTGGGCGTGTGCGCGACCGGAGACCCGGCGAGGTTGGCAGCGGCTGCCCGGGAGGTGCTGGACCTCGTCGGCGGGCCGCTGCGCGAGGGCTATCGCAGGACCTGGCGGGGCGTCATCGAGTCGGTCGCGACGGCTCCCGGGAAGCGGGCCGGGTGAGGGCAGGATCTTTGGATGTCCTGCGGATGCCCGGCATGGGGTCCGGATGGATTGGCACCGACGGCTCGTAGGGTTGTCGCATGGGCTACGACCTCGTCATCTTCGACAACGACGGCGTGCTGGTGGACAGTGAGCCGCTCGCCAACAGCATCCTCGCCGGGTACCTGACCGAGCTGGGCCACCCGACCTCGTACGAGGAGTCGCTCCGCGACTACATGGGCGCCGCGGTCCACCGGATCCACGACCTGGTGCGGGAACGGACCGGGCAGGCACTGCCGGCCGACTTCGACAGCACGCTGCACGCGCGTACCTTCGCGGCCTTCGAGCGGGAGCTCAAGCCCGTGCCCGGGGTGGGCGAGGTGCTGGCGGCTCTGGTCGAGAGCGGGACCGCGTACTGCCTCGCGTCCTCCGGGAGCCACGAGCGGATCCGCGTCGGGCACCGGGCGGCCGGGCTCGACGAGTGGTTCGAGGAGGAGTGGATCTTCAGCTCGGAGGACGTGGGCAAGGGCAAGCCGGCCCCGGACCTGTTCCTGCACGCCGCGGACCAGATGGGGGTGGCACCCGCCAAGTGCGTGGTCATCGAGGACAGCCCGCTGGGCGTCCAGGCCGCGCTGGCCGCGGGGATGGACGTGTTCGGGTACACCGCCATGGTGCCCGCCGACCGGCTGCCCGGCGCCACCGCGTACTTCGGGGACATGAAGCAGCTGGGCGGGTTGCTGGGGCTGGCGGAAGGCTTCGGTTCCGAGACCGGTTACACCGGCTACAGCGGTGGGTTCTCGCACTGACCCAATCGATATGTGATCGCTCTACCCACCGGTAGGACCGGCGCCTACGCTGAGCCGCCATGACAGCAGACGTGCGGCTGCGCCGCGGGCGCGGGGCGTTGGGGTTCAGTTTCTTCGTGCAGGGCGTGGCTTTCGCCCTGCTCGTGACGCGGATCCCCGCCATTCAGGACCGGTACGGGATATCCGACGCACTGCTGCCCGTGTTCCTGGCCGCCGTGCCGATCCTCGCCGGTGTGTCCAGCGTGGTCACCGAGCACCTGGTGAAGCGGGTCGCGCCCAGCACCGTACTGCGGTGGGCGCAGCCCCTCGTGCTGCTCGCACTGCTGGGGGTCGGCGCCGGCAGCGAGATGTGGCACGTGGCCCTGGCGCTCGGGGCCTTCGGGCTGTTCGTGGGGGCGCTCGACGCCTCCATGAACATGCTCGGGGTGAGCCTGCAGGGCGCCTACGGGCGCAGCATCATGCTCGGCTTCCACGCCTCGTACAGCCTCGGCGGGATCCTGGGTGCCTCCGCCGCGTGGGCGGGGGCGCACTGGCACCTCTCGCTGTTCAGTTCCTATCTGCCCGCCGTGGTGGTGCTGCTGCCGCTCGCGCTGATCGCCAGCCGGTTCTACGTGGACCAGGACGCCAAGACCGCCGTGGCCGGCGCCGCCAAGGGGCTCGGACCGGGCGGGTTCAAGCTGCTGCTGCCGCTGTGCCTGGTGATGGCGTGCGCGTACATCGGGGACTCGACGGTCTCGAACTGGAGCGCCAAGTACCTCCAGGACGTGCTCGGCAGCTCCGAGCAGCTCGCCACCGTTCCGTACAACGTCTACATGGTGACCACCCTGCTCGGGCGGGCCGTCGGGGACCTCGGGGTGCGGCGCTTCGGGGCCGTGGCCGTCGTACGGATGGGGACGGTCGTCGCGGCGGGCGGGTTCGCCGTGGTCGCGGTGGCGCCCGGGGCGTGGGTGGGCATGCTCGGCTTCACCCTGCTGGGGTTCGGGCTGTGCGTGATCGTGCCGCAGACCTTCGCCGCGGCGGGCCGGCTGTTCCCGGACTCCTCCGACACGGCCATCGCGCGGCTCAACATCTTCAACTACGTCGGATTCCTCATCGGGGCACCGCTCGTCGGCGGGATCGGCGACGCCTGGAGCTACCGGGGGGCGATGCTCGTGCCGATGGTGCTGGTCCTCGTCACTCTTTTCTATGCCCGCTCGTTCGCTCCGGAGCCCGCCCGATACGGTGTCCGGCATGAGCGGCGAACCGGTGACCGGGCTGTTGATGTGGGACGAGGCGGTAACGAAGTATGACTTCGGGCCGGGCCATCCGATGGACCCGGTGCGCCTGGAGCTGACCATGGGCCTGGTACGGGCCTTCGGGCTCGACCGGGAGCTGGAAGTACGGGCGGGCCGGCCGGCCGGTGACTCGACGCTGCGGCTGGTCCACCGCGAGGACTACGTGGCGGCCGTGCACGAGGTGTCGGCCGACCCCGGGGTCGCGGACGGTTCGTACGGACTGGGGACGGCGGACGATCCGGCGTTCCACGGGATGCACGAGGCGTCCGCGCTGATCGCCGGGCAGTCGGTTGCGGCGGCCGAGGCGATCTGGCGCGGGGAGACCGCGCACGCCGTGAACTTCGCCGGCGGGCTGCACCACGCGATGCCCGGTGGGGCGGCGGGTTTCTGCATCTACAACGACGCGGCGCTGGCGATCGCGCGGCTGCTGGAGCTGGGGGCCGAGCGGGTCGCGTACGTGGACGTGGACGTGCACCACGGGGACGGGGTCCAGGCGGCGTTCTGGGACGACCCGCGGGTGCTGACCATCTCCCTGCACGAGCATCCGCGGACGCTGTTCCCGCAGACGGGCTGGCCGGAGGAGACGGGCGGGCCGGCGGCGGAGGGGTCGGCGGTGAACATCGCGCTGCCCGCCGGGACCGGGGACGAGGGGTGGCTGCGGGCCTTCCACTCGGTGGTGCCGGAGCTGTTGGAGGACTTCCGGCCGCAGGTGCTGGTGACGCAGCACGGGGCCGATACGCACTTCGAGGACCCGCTGGCGCATCTGGCGGTGTCGCTGGACGCGCAGCGGGCGGTGATGGAGGCGTGTCACGAGCTGGCGCATGCGTGTGGGGCGGACGGGCGGTGGCTGTCGCTCGGTGGCGGCGGGTATGCCGTGGTCGACGTCGTGCCGCGGTCGTGGACGCATCTGGTGGCGATCGCCGGACATCGGCCCATCGGTCCCGAGACGGCTGTGCCGGGGTCTTGGCGGGATGCGGTGTATGCGCGGACGGGGGTGGTGGCGCCCGGGCGGATGACCGACGGGCGGGAGCCGGGGTGGCGGGACTGGGAGGGTGGTTACGACCCTGCCGATCGGATCGACCAGGCCGTACTGGCCACCCGGCGGGCCGTGTTCCCGCTGCGCGGGCTGCTGGCCTGAGCCCCAGCCCTGCGGGGCCGTCCCCTACCCGCCCTTCCACCGTTCCCTGGGGCTCCGCCCCAGAGCCCGCGCCTCAAACGCCGGCGGGGCTGGATCTGTTGGGCCAACGGGTGGGGGATTGGCCGGAACTGGTGAGGCGTCAGGGTAGGTGCGGGAGCATCGGGAGGGTGTTGAGCACCGGCGCGTTGCGTGCGCATCTGCTGGCCGCCCGCCTGGCCGGGCCCGTCGCGACCTCTCGGGAGGAAAGCCTGCGCAGTTACCGGCTGTTCGCGGCGCGGGACCCGCGGGTGCTGCTGGGACTGGATCCCGCGTGGGGGTGGGGCGAGGGTGACCTGCTGCGGCTGATGGCACAGAAGTGCGGGGTCTCGGCGGATCCCGCGCACGTCAGCGGGCCGGACGTGATCGATCCGGAGCTGACGGTGGCGGGGCTGGAGGCCTTCGCGGAGAGGCTGCGGGCGGTGGCGGCGGCCCGGGCGCCGGTGCTGTTCGGGACCGGTCACCCGCACCGGCTCCTGGACTTCTACGCCACCTTGGCCGGGGCCCTGTCGGCGGCGGGATGTGAAGTCCTCACTCCGGCGCGGGGGGTACCCGTCGACATGCAGACCCGGTTCGGCGTACGCACGCACCGCATCGATTACGTACGAGGGGTCGCACTGGTGCGGGAAGACGGCGCGCGGCCGGACGGGAGTGACACCGGCGCACACTCCCATTCGCCGCTGCCGGTTCGGATCGCCCTCGGGGCGCTGGCGGAGGCCGGCGGGCCGTTGCCGGAGCTGGTGGTGGGGGACCACGGGTGGGTCTGCGGCGCAGGTCAGCTGGGTGTGGAGGCGATCGGGCTGGCCGATACCGATGATCCCGCGCTGTTCGTGGGGGAAGCCGAGGGGCAGGTGTCGGTGGCGGTTCCACTTGATGACGCGGTGCGCGCGGACTACTACCGACCGCTTACTCGCTATGTGCTCAACCGGGCGAGTCTGCCGGGTCCGCAGGAGTGGACGTAGCTCCTCTTCCCCACTCGTATCACACGCCCCTACTCTGGTGAGTGAGCGTGCGACGACGGGGCGTAACCGGAGGGGAAGCCGGTGCCCGTCATGCGCGGAAGGTCAAGGTGTGTCATGGCTGCTGGCGAGAGGCCTCTCAGTGAGGTTCAGTTCCTGACCGTGGCGGAGGTCGCCTCGGTGATGCGAGTGTCAAAGATGACCGTGTACCGCTTGGTACACAACGGTCATCTGCCCGCAATCCGGGTGGGCCGGTCCTTCCGGGTCCCGGAAAACGCGGTGCACGAGTACCTCCGCGAGTCCTTCGTGGGGGTGGAATCGGCCTGAGGGCGAGGGCCGGGAGCGCGCGGTTACCCCTCGGGGGCACTCGGATTACAAGCTCAGAGCTCGGGCGGGTAGGCTAGGCCGACGTAGGTCGTGTGGGCCCCGACGCCCCGCACCGAATAAAGAGAAGTGAGCGAGGGTAGTCGTGGGCTCTGTTATCAAGAAGCGGCGCAAGCGGATGGCTAAGAAGAAGCACCGCAAGCTGCTCAAGCGCACCCGCGTCCAGCGCCGTAACAAGAAGTAAACGGCAGCTGTACGTGTTTACCGCAGCCCCTCCACCATTCTGGTGGAGGGGCTGCGGTGCAGCCGGGGGACTTCTTCGAGGGAGGCGCTGAGCTCGTGGGGAAGGTCGTGCTGGTCACCGGGGCTGCCCGGCAGCTGGGAGGCCGCTTCGTGCGGCGGATCCAGCGGGACCCCGAGGTCGAGCGGGTGATCGCGGTCGACGCGGTGACCCCGCCGCACCGGCTCGGCTCGGCCGAGTTCGTCCGTGCGGACATCAGGCAGTCGGCGATCGCCCGGGTGCTGGCCGAGAACGCCGTCGACACGGTGGTCCATCTCGCGGTCACCGGGGGCGCGGCGACGGGCGCGGGCTCCGTCTCGTACAGCACCGTCAAAGAGACCAACGTCATCGGGACGATGCAGCTCTTGGGAGCCTGCCAGAAGTCCCCGACGGTACGGCGGCTCGTGGTGAAGTCCAGTACCAGTGTGTACGGGGGCACCTCGCGGGATCCGGCCGTCTTCACCGAGACCACGCAGCCGAAGTCGCTGCCGACCGCCGGCTTCGCCAAGGACGCCACCGAGGTCGAGGGGTACGTACGCGGCTTCGCGCGCAGGCGGCCCGACGTCGCGGTGTGCGTGCTGCGGTTCGCCAACATCCTCGGGCCCTTCGCCGACTCGGCGCTCGCCGAGTACTTCTCGATGCCGCTGATCCCGACCGTGCTGGGCTACGACCCGCGGTTGCAGTTCGTGCACGAGGACGACGTACTGGACGTGCTGCGGCTGGCCTCGCAGACCAGCGGGCCCGGCGGGCTCAGCGGGACCTTCAACATCGCGGGCGACGGGGTGCTGCTGCTGTCGCAGTGCGCGCGGCGGCTGGGACGGCCGACGGTACCGCTGCTGCTGCCCGCGGTGACCTGGGTGGGTGCGGCGCTGCGGGCGGTCGGGGCGACGGAGTTCTCGCCCGAGCAGATAAGGCTCCTCACGCACGGGCGGGTCGTGGAGACCGCGCAGATGCGGGAGGTGCTGGGATTCGAGCCGATGTATACGACCGCCGAGACCTTCGCCGACTTCACGCGGAGCCGCGGCGGCGGGCTGCTGCCGCCGGACCGGGTGGCGCGGGCCGTGGACCGGGTGGCCGGGGTGCTGGACGTGGACATGGATGGAGCGCAGCGATAGTGGCGGACGCCAAGGTCATTCCCTTCGACGAGGACCGGCCGCGACGGCGGTCCTCGCCCGCCCGGCGGGTCCGGGTCGCGCCGGAGGCGCCGCTCGCGCCCGTCGCGGAGCCGGTGGTGCCGGAGCCGGTGGTCGAAGCCGTACCCGAGCCGGCGGGCGACGCCTGGGACCGGCGGATCGCCGGCGGGCTGGCGTTCCTGCGGCGCCGGATCACCGGGGAGTACGAGGTCGACGACTTCGGCTACGACAAGGAGCTGACGGACCAGGTCCTGATGTCCCTGATGCGGCCGCTGTACGACAAGTACTTCCGGGTCGAGGTCAAGGGCATCGAGAACATCCCGAAGGAGGGCGGCGCGCTGATCGTGGCGAACCACTCCGGGACGTTGCCGCTGGACGGTCTGATGCTCCAGGTCGCCGTGCACGACCAGCATCCGGCGCAGCGGCACCTGCGGCTGCTGGCGGCGGACCTGGTGTTCATGCTCCCCGTGGTGAACGAGCTCGCGCGGAAGGCCGGGCACACCCTGGCGTGCGCGGAGGACGCGCAGCGGCTGCTGGAGGCCGGGGAGCTGGTGGGCGTGATGCCCGAGGGCTTCAAGGGGATAGGGAAGCCGTTCGGGGACCGGTACAAGCTCCAGCGGTTCGGGCGGGGCGGGTTCGTGTCGACGGCGCTGCGCGCGGGGACGCCGATCGTGCCCTGCTCGATCGTGGGGGCGGAGGAGATCTACCCCATGATCGGGAACTCGAAGACGCTGGCGCGGCTGCTGGGGATCCCGTACTTCCCGATCACGCCGACGTTCCCGCTGCTGGGGCCGCTGGGGGCGGTGCCGCTGCCGACGAAGTGGACGATCCAGTTCGGGGAGCCGATCCCGACGGACGGGTACGCGGCGGAGGCCGCCGAGGATCCGATGCTGATGTTCAACCTGACGGATCAGGTGCGGGAGCAGATCCAGCACACGCTGTACAAGCTGCTGGTGCAGCGGAGGTCCGTCTTCTTCTGATGAGCGGGCACGTGATGAGCGGGCACGCCGCAAACGCCGGCGGGGGGGGATTTACAGCCCCCCCGGCGGTTGGTGTAAGTCGGCGGCCTCCGCCATGATGCCCAGGCCGG
>NZ_JBHXKA010000218.1:0-8114 GCF_042722885.1 Streptomyces sp. NPDC058401 | reverse complement strand
ACGCCGGCGAGGCTGGATTTTCCAGCCCGTCGGCGTTTGAAGCGCAGGTCCGGGGGCAGAGGGCTCGGCAACGAACCCGCGCAGCGAACCCGTCATAGCCGGAGCCCAGCCGCTCCTCTACGCTGCACCCCTACCACGCGGGATCTTCAGGGGCGGGACATGGAACAGACGCACACCACCACCCACAACGGCGCCGCGGCCACCCCCGGCGCGCAGCGCCGGGTGCTCGTCGTCGAGGACGACCACACCATCGCGGAGGCCATCGCGGCGCGGCTGCGCGCCGAGGGCTTCCAGGTGCAGACGGCCGCGGACGGGCCGGCGGCCGTCGCCGCGGCCGAGGGCTGGCTGCCGGAGCTGCTGGTCCTGGACGTCATGCTGCCGGGCTTCGACGGCCTGGAGGTCTGCCGCCGGGTCCAGGCGCAGCGGCCCGTCCCGGTGCTGATGCTCACCGCCCGGGACGACGAGACCGACATGCTCGTCGGCCTGGGGGTCGGCGCCGACGACTACATGACGAAGCCGTTCTCGATGCGCGAGCTGGCCGCGCGGGTCCACGTACTGCTGCGGCGGGTGGAGCGGGCCACGCTGGCCGCGCACGCCCCGCGCGGGGCCACCCTGCGCCTGGGCGATCTGGAGATCGACCACGCGCAGCGCCGGGTCCGCGTGCACACCGAGGACGTGCACCTGACGCCGACGGAGTTCGACCTGCTGGTGTGCCTGGCCGGGACCCCGCGGGCGGTGCTCTCGCGGGAGCAGCTCCTCGCCGAGGTCTGGGACTGGGCCGACGCCTCGGGGACCCGTACGGTCGACAGCCACATCAAGGCGCTGCGCCGGAAGATCGGCGCCGAGCGGATCCGTACGGTCCACGGCGTCGGGTACGCCCTGGAGTCCCCGGCGCAGCCGTGAGCGGCTACCGGCCGCCGGGGCAGCGGCCGCCCGGGGGGCTGCGGCCCTTCTCCCCGTTCTCGATCAAGACCAAGCTGGGCACGCTCGTGGTGGTGTCGGTCTTCATCACCACCGGTCTGCTGATGGTGGCGCTGCGCACGGCCACCGAGGTGCGCTTCATCACGGTGTTCTCGGTGATCGCCTCGATGCTGATCACCCAGTTCGTGGCGCACAGCCTGACGGCGCCGCTGGACGACATGACCACGGTGGCCCGGGCGATATCCCACGGGGACTACACCCGCCGGGTGCGCGGGGCGGGCCGCCGCGACGAGCTGGGCGACCTGGCCTCCACCATCAATCTGATGGCGGACGACCTGGAGGCGGTGGACCGGCACCGCAAGGAGCTCGTCGCCAACGTCTCGCACGAGCTGCGCACCCCGATCGCGGCCCTGCGGGCGGTACTGGAGAACGTGGTGGACGGGGTCTCCGCCGCCGATCCGGAGACGATGCGCACGGCCCTGAAGCAGACCGAGCGGCTCGGCCGGCTGGTGGAGACCCTGCTGGACCTCTCCCGCGTGGACAACGGGGTGGTGCCGCTGCGGGCCCGCCGCTTCGAGGTGTGGCCCTATCTGTCGGGGGTGCTGAAGGAGTCGGGCCTGGCGGCGGCCGGCCGGCCGGGGCTGTCCTCGGGCTCGGGCGGGCACACCCGCAACGACGTCCACCTCCATCTGGACGTGTCCCCGCCGGACCTGGCGGCGTACGCGGACGCCGAGCGGCTGCACCAGGTGGTGGCGAACCTGATCGACAACGCGGTCAAGCACAGCCCCCCGCACGGCCGGGTCACGGTCCACGCCCGGGCGGGCGACGCGCCCGGGGGTCTGGTGCTCGAGGTGCGGGACGAAGGTCCCGGCATCCCGGAGTCGGAGCGCCACCGGGTCTTCGAGCGCTTCAACCGGGGCAGCGCGCGGGGCGGCGACGGCGGCACGGGCCTGGGCCTGGCGATCGCCCGCTGGGCCGTGGGCCTGCACGGGGGCCACATCGGAGTGGCCGAATCGTCTCGGGGCTGCCGGATCCTTGTCACACTTCCGGGCAGCTCGCAGGCGCCGAGTTGACGTAGGGTTCGAGTGGGAAGGACATGATCTCGGCCACACGCGCCGGGGTCCGTCAGGGGTGCGAAGCCAGGGGGCCGCAACCGCGGTGTCTCCTGTCCGAACCACGCTTGTTTCCCGCCATTCCTGGTGGTGAAACCCGCCGTTCGATGTGACCTACGCGACGTAAGTCCCGCCCGGTCTGCATCTCACGGCCCGGGAGGCGTAGCCTTTATTCCCGCTGTCCATACCTTGTGAAGCGGAAGAGGGCGGTTGCCGCCGTGTCGCCACAGTCCCCCAGTAACTCGAGCACCACGACCGAAGCAGGAGAAGGCGGAAAGAACCCCGCCCCGGGCTTCGGCGCGAATGAGTGGCTCGTCGACGAGATCTATCAGCAGTACCTCCAGGACCCGAACTCGGTCGACCGGGCCTGGTGGGACTTCTTCGCCGACTACAAGCCGGGTGGCGCTGTCGCTCCGGTGAAGGCGGATAAGCCCACGGACCGGCCCGCTCCCCCTGCCGCGACGACGACGGACGGCGCCTCCGCACAGGCCGCCGCCCCCGTCACCGCCGCGCACCCGCAGGCTTCCGACGCCGCCGTCACAGGGACGGCGAGCCTCGCGCCCGCCGCCCCCGCAGCAGCGGCCACGACGCCCGTGTCAGCACCTGCCCCTGTACCTGCCACCCCCTCTGGTGCCCCTGCTGTGACTGTCACCTCCCAGGCCCCGGCCGCCGCCGCACCGGCTGCCCCCGCCTCCCCGGCCCCGGCTCCCGCCGCGGCTCCCACTTCCGTAGCCCCCCAGAAGGCCGCGCCCCCCGGTGCAAGCACCGGCTCCACTGGAGCGCCTAACGCCGCGCCCACCTCTGAGGCCCCTGCCGGCCCCGAACTGGTGACGCTCCGCGGCCCGGCGGCTGCCGTGGTCAAGAACATGAACGCCTCGCTGGAAGTGCCGACGGCCACGTCCGTCCGCGCCGTCCCGGTGAAGCTGCTGTTCGACAACCGCATCGTCATCAACAACCACCTGAAGCGCGCCCGGGGCGGGAAGATCTCCTTCACCCACCTCATCGGCTACGCGATGGTGCAGGCCATCAAGGCCATGCCGTCGATGAACTACTCCTTCGCGGAGAAGGACGGCAAGCCGACGCTGGTCAAGCCGGAGCACATCAACTTCGGCCTCGCGATCGACCTGGTGAAGCCCAACGGCGACCGCCAGCTCGTCGTCGCCGGCATCAAGAAGGCCGAGACCCTCAACTTCTTCGAGTTCTGGCAGGCCTACGAGGACATCGTCCGCCGGGCCCGCATCGGCAAGCTGACGATGGACGACTTCACCGGGGTGACGGTCTCCCTCACCAACCCCGGCGGCCTGGGCACCGTGCACTCCGTGCCCCGCCTGATGCCCGGACAGTCGGTCATCATGGGCGTCGGCTCCATGGACTACCCCGCCGAGTTCCAGGGCACCTCGCAGGACACCCTGAACAAGCTGGCCATCTCCAAGGTCATGACCCTGACCTCGACCTACGACCACCGGGTCATCCAGGGCGCGGCCTCCGGCGAGTTCCTGCGCGTCGTCGCGAACATGCTGCTCGGCGAGAGCGGCTTCTACGACGACGTCTTCGAGGCGCTGCGCATCCCGTACGAGCCGGTCCGCTGGCTCCGGGACATCGACGCCTCGCACGACGACGACGTCACGAAGGCCGCCCGCGTCTTCGAGCTGATCCACTCCTACCGGGTCCGCGGCCACGTCATGGCCGACACCGACCCGCTGGAGTACAAGCAGCGCAAGCACCCCGACCTCGACATCACCGAGCACGGCCTCACCCTGTGGGACCTGGAGCGCGAGTTCGCGGTCGGCGGCTTCTCCGGCAAGTCGATGATGAAGCTGCGCGACATCCTCGGCGTGCTGCGCGACTCGTACTGCCGCACCACCGGCGTCGAGTTCATGCACATCCAGGACCCGAAGCAGCGCCGCTGGATCCAGGACCGCATCGAGCGCCCGCACACCAAGCCGGAGCGCGAGGAGCAGCTGCGGATCCTGCGCCGGCTGAACGCGGCGGAGGCCTTCGAGACCTTCCTGCAGACGAAGTACGTCGGCCAGAAGCGGTTCTCGCTGGAGGGCGGCGAGTCCGTCATCCCGCTGCTCGACGCCGTCATCGACTCGGCCGCCGAGGCCCGCCTCGAAGAGGTCGCGATCGGCATGGCCCACCGCGGCCGCCTGAACGTGCTCGCCAACATCGTCGGCAAGTCGTACGCGCAGATCTTCCGCGAGTTCGAGGGCAACCTCGACCCGAAGTCCATGCACGGCTCCGGCGACGTCAAGTACCACCTGGGCGCCAACGGCACCTTCACGGGCCTGGACGGCGAGCAGATCAAGGTCTCGCTCGTCGCGAACCCCTCGCACCTGGAGGCGGTGGACCCGGTCCTGGAGGGCGTGGTCCGCGCCAAGCAGGACATCATCAACAAGGGCGGCACGGACTTCACGGTCCTGCCCGTCGCCCTGCACGGCGACGCGGCCTTCGCGGGCCAGGGCGTCGTCGCCGAGACGCTGAACATGTCGCAGCTGCGCGGTTACCGCACCGGCGGCACCGTGCACGTGGTCATCAACAACCAGGTCGGCTTCACCGCCGCCCCGGAGTCCTCGCGTTCCTCGATGTACGCGACCGACGTGGCCCGCATGATCGAGGCGCCGATCTTCCACGTGAACGGCGACGACCCGGAGGCCGTGGTCCGCATCGCGCGGCTCGCCTTCGAGTTCCGCCAGGCGTTCAACAAGGACGTGGTCATCGACCTCATCTGCTACCGCCGCCGCGGTCACAACGAGTCGGACAACCCGGCGTTCACGCAGCCGCTGATGTACGACCTGATCGACAAGAAGCGCTCGGTGCGCAAGCTCTACACCGAGTCCCTCATCGGTCGCGGCGACATCACCCTGGAAGAGGCCGAGCAGGCGCTCCAGGACTTCCAGGGCCAGCTGGAGAAGGTCTTCGCGGAGGTCCGCGAGGCCGCCACGCAGCCCGCGGTCGCCCCGGTGGCGCCCGCCCAGGTCGCGCAGGAGTTCCCGGTGTTCGTGAACACCGCGATCTCCCAGGAGGTCGTCAAGCGGATCGCCGAGGCCCAGGTCAACATCCCGGACACGGTCACCGTCCACCCGCGCCTGCTGCCGCAGCTGCAGCGCCGCGCGGCGATGATCGACGACGGCACCATCGACTGGGGCATGGGCGAGACCCTGGCCTTCGGCTCGCTGCTGATGGAGGGCACCCCGGTCCGGCTGTCCGGCCAGGACTCCCGCCGCGGCACCTTCGGCCAGCGCCACGCGGTCCTGATCGACCGGGAGACCGGCGAGGACTACACCCCGCTGCTCTACCTGGCGGACGACCAGGCCCGCTACAACGTCTACGACTCGCTGCTCTCCGAGTACGCGGCCATGGGCTTCGAGTACGGCTACTCGCTGGCCCGCCCGGACGCGCTGGTCCTCTGGGAGGCCCAGTTCGGTGACTTCGTCAACGGCGCGCAGACCGTCGTCGACGAGTTCATCTCCTCGGCCGAGCAGAAGTGGGGCCAGACGTCCGGCGTCACGCTCCTCCTGCCGCACGGTTACGAGGGCCAGGGCCCGGACCACTCCTCCGCCCGCCCGGAGCGTTTCCTGCAGATGTGCGCGCAGGACAACATGACGGTCGCGATGCCGACCCTCCCGTCGAACTACTTCCACCTGCTGCGCTGGCAGGTCCACAACCCGCACCACAAGCCGCTCATCGTCTTCACCCCGAAGTCGATGCTGCGTCTGAAGGCGGCGGCGTCGAAGGCGGAGGAGTTCACGACCGGTTCGTTCCGTCCGGTCATCGGCGACACGCGCCTCGCCTCGGGTGCCGGTGACCCGAACGAGATCCGCAAGGTCGTCTTCTGCGCGGGCAAGGTCTACTACGACCTGGAGGCCGAGCGCGAGAAGCGGGGCATCACCGACACGGCGATCATCCGCATCGAGCGCCTCTACCCGCTCCCGGGCAGCGAACTCCAGGCGGAGATCGCCAAGTTCCCGAACGCGGCGAAGTACATCTGGGCCCAGGAGGAGCCGGCGAACCAGGGCGCGTGGCCCTTCATCGCCCTCAACCTGATCGACCACCTCGACCTGGCGGTCGGCGCGGACATCCCGGCGGGCGAGCGCCTGCGCCGGATCTCGCGTCCGCACGGCTCGTCCCCCGCGGTCGGGTCGGCCAAGCGCCACCAGGCGGAGCAGCAGCTCCTCCTGAACGAGGTCTTCGAGGCCTAAGCACTGCGCTCGCTCGAACGATGGAAGGCCCGGCTCCCCTGAGGGAGCCGGGCCTTCCGGCCTTTTCAGCCCGTCCGGCGTTTGAGGACCAGGTCCGGGCGGAGCCCGGGGAACGGGCGAAGGGCGGGTAGGGGACCCTCGCCCCGCGCGGCGGCGGCCCCGGGCGTCAGCCGGCCGCGTACGGGGCCAGGTTCGGGTGCGCCGCGCACCAGGCGACCCGGTCCCGCTCCACGACCCCGCGGGCCACCGCGTACCGCGCCCCCGGCGCCGACACCCCGTCCATGTCCCGCTCCGCCGCGGCCATCGCCCCGACGAACACCCGCCCACCCGCGGTGAGTTCCGGGCAGCCGTCCAGGACGGGCAGCACCGCCGCCACCTGCGCCCGCACCCGCGCGTGCTGCGCCCACGCCCCCCTGGCCCCGTAGAGCGCCGCGCGCTGCCAGTAGCCCGCCAGCCCGAGGTGCGCGTACGCGCCCCTCAGGAGCCCCTCCAGCGGCCGTGGATCGGTCCGCCAGGGGGCCCAGTACCGTGCCGTGCGGTCGGCGGTGTGCAGCGGGAGCGCCTGCGCGAGGGCGGCCAGCTTCCCGTGCTGCACCTCGAACACGAGGGTCGCGGCCAGCGCGGGCGGCGGCTGCGCCCGCGCCAGGACGGAGCCCGCGGCCGCAGGCAGGGTCCCGCCGTAGGACCGCGAGCTGCCGGACAGCGGGACCAGGCAGCGCAGCAGCCGCGCGGCCTCCTCCGCGCGGGCGGTGTCGTAGCGCCGCAGCAGTGTGAGGGCCCCGGACCACTGGGTGTCCCAGCGTTTGTGCCCCTTGGGGGTGAGCCGGCGGGCGGCGGGCACCGTCACGGAGGCGCGGTAGGGGTCCAGGTCGTCGAGGGCGGTCCGCCCGTCGGGCAGTGCGTGCAGGACGAGCGCCTCCGGGTTGCCGGGGTCCCAGGAGCCCTCGGTCAGGGCGAGCGGGCCCGGCCGGTCCGGGCGCAGCAGTCCGAGGGTGGGCAGGGCGAGGCGTCCGTGCGCGGGCCGCAGCGTGATCTTGAAGCCGATCCCGGCGCGCAGCGCCGCGGCGGCGGCGAGCGCCCCGAGGTGTCCGAGGTCGGCGGGCGGTCCGTGCCGCGTGCGCAGCCGGCGCAGGGTTTCCTCGGCCCACACCCCGGTGGCCGGATAGTGCACGACGTCGGCCACCGCAGGGGGGTCGCGCCGTCCGGCCTCTTCCAGCAGGGCCCAGCGCTCGGCCGCCTCGCCGGTACGGGCCCCGGGCAGTTCCGCGAGCTCCCGCAGCAGCCGCAGCCGCCGGGCCCGCCGTACGCCGCACACCAGCGCGGTCCCCTCGGCGGACGGCTCGGTGGAACCGAGGGCCCGCAGCACGCCGTCGCTCGGCTCGGGGTGATCCATGCATACCTCCCGCCGCGGACCCTTCATCCCTGCCCTGGGGAGGGGCTCCGCGAACGGCGGAAAGCGGTCAGGTCCTGGCCGGGCGGGTCGGCGGATTATCCTTGCGGGACACGACCGAACACCCGACCACCGCACGGAGCCCGACTTGTACTTCACCGATCGCGGCATCGAGGAGCTGGAGAAGCGGCGCGGCGAGGAGGAGGTCACCTTCGAGTGGCTCGCCGAGCAGCTGCGCGCCTTCGTCGACCTGAACCCGGACTTCGAGGTCCCGGTGGAACGCCTCGCGACCTGGCTCGCCCGCCTGGACGACGAGGACGAAGACGACGAGTAGTCGGCGGCACACGGATCCGCCGCACGACGAAGGGGCCCGACCGCGATGCGGTCGGGGCCCATCGTCAAAGTGCCGCGGGGCGAGGCCCATAGGACTGGTGGGGGCGGTCAGGCGGCCATAGTACAGTGTCGTATACACAACTGAAGCTGCCCAAG